>JADGCV010000002.1 GCA_015228815.1 Magnetococcales bacterium
TCTTTCGTCTGGCAGGCGATCTGGAACAATGGCGGCGGACATTTGTTGACGCTTCGATCATGTAGTTCAATAATTGCCAGCTGATACGCACGTCGGGAGAACTTTTATGTTCGATCAGCACGTACAGCAAGGCTACATGACCGGTGATTGTCTTGACCCGGTAGAGTCGATCGGTCAGGTGGGTCCGCAACGATTCATCGACGAACGAACCCTCCACCAACTCTGGAGGATCATCGGACAACACCGCCACCACTTCCTTTGGCAATCGCTCCCGCAATAGAGTTCCCGCCGTTTCCGGGTTGGAGAGCAAAGCCTTCAAGAATCGGTCGTGCGGGTGACTGATGTCGGTCATGGTCAATTCATGGGAGCGATATCTTCATGAGACGAGGGTTTACCATTGGTTGCGGATCAAGCTATTGTAACGTTTGCTTTGTATTTTCGCTGCTTGAGAAGCGGTAACCCGAGCCGCGGATCGTTTCGATCCGATGGTGGTGTCCCCACGGTTCCAATGCCTTGCGCAGGTGCCGGATGTAGACATCGACGGTGCGTCCGCCTACCTTGTCGTCTCCACCCCAGACCTGCTTCAAGACACTTTCGCGCCCGTGGATCGTGTCGGGATGGGACATGAAGAAGGCGAGAATCCGAAAGGCGATTCGCCCCAGTTCGATGCGTACCGGAGGATCTCCGGCGAGGACGTTTTGCTCCTTGAGGTCCAGATACAGGTCCGCCACTCGAAGCGTTCCGTCGGAGCCGGTGGTCCCTTGATGAAGCAGGGCCTGAATTCGAGCCATGAGGACAGGCGGTTTGATGGGTTTGACGATATAATCGTCGGCGCCGATTTCCAAAACCCGAAGCCTGTCTTCCTCGCTGTCACGGGCGGTCACCATGATGATGGGAATCTGGGCATAGGTAACCTTGGCCTTGAGGTAACGTAACAGTTCGACTCCCGACACGCCGGGCATGACCCAATCCAGGAGGATGATGTCGGGGCGTTCCTCCTCGATCATGAGCCGGGCCTGTTCGGCGTTGTCGGCCATGACGCACTGGTATCCCCCCCGATCCAGCAGCTCCATCATCAATTCACGAAAATCGGGAATATCATCCACGACAAGAATTTTTTTTGTTGCCTTTTCTGGATGTTCCATATTTTCTGTTTTCTCCGGCGACTGAATCGGGTCCTGTTGCCTTCTCCCACCCCGGGGTGCGATGGAATTTCCACGAAGGGTGGGTCATTTTGGGAAATTAAAACTCCACACCCTTGCACGCCTTGATGCCGGCATGGAAGGCGTGTTTGATTTCACCCATCTCCGTGACCGTATCGGCAGCGTCCATGATGGCCTTGGAGGCATTGCGCCCTGTCAGGATCAGGTGCAACGATTTGGGTCGTTCTTCCTGGATGAAATGAACGACCTCGGCGTCGGTCAGCCAACCGAAGCCAAGGGCCATGTTGATTTCATCGAAGACGACCAGATCGAACGTTCCGGAAAGGGCTTTTTCGCGACAGAATTCCCAGATTTCCCGGCTTTTTTTTCGATCGCCCTCCGGATCTTCGGTTTTCCATGTGAAGCCGTCGCCCAGGGCATGCCATTCCATGTTGGGAAACATTTTGGCCGCTTTTTCCTCACCGGTCGGCCAGGCGCCCTTGATGAACTGAATGACGCAAACGTTCATTCCCCATCCCGCGGCGCGAAAGGCCATGCCGAAGGCGCTGCTTGACTTGCCCTTGCCGTTGCCGGTCAGAACCAGGACCCGTCCCAATCGTTTTTTTTTGTGTTCCAAGGTTACCCCTCTTTGGTTGCGGACAGGAAACGGCGTTGCGATGGAAGGGTCCGTTTCTGTCCGTTTCAGTGGAATTTTCCCGTCACCAGGAATTGATGCGCAAGATGAGCGGTTTTCCGGGAGAGTACCATTCCCAGGTGGACATGGTCCACGGTGGCATGCGCGGCCCCTTCCAGACAGGTTTCGGCAATCTGAACGGTACCATCGCTGGGTCCCTCCATGCCAAGAATCAGGTGACTCAATCCCAGGGGAAGCCTTCCGGCGATGACACCGATTTCACGACCGGGGGGGACGGCGCGGGGACCACCCGAATAGAGCCCCTGGTCCATGCTGCCACCCAACAGGATGGCGCCGAACGGCCAACGGCTGAGTCTTCGGGCGGTCAGACACCCGCGAAAGGGGGTCGCCATGGCGACCATGCGCCCGATGACTGCCTGGGGATGCTGGTAGAGCATGTGCAACGCCACCAATCCTCCGAGGCTGTGGCACACCAGATGGACGGGAGGTGCCGATTTTGCTTGTTCCATTTCCTTTCCGAAGGCGGTTTCCAGAAAACGCCACAGGCCATGGGCATTGTCGAGCAACCCGGCCCGGACGGTGGGATATTTGAAAAACAGGGTGTTGTAGCCCAGCTTTTCCAGTCTTCTGGCCATCGGTTTGAGTTCCGTGCCATCCAACCAGAGGCCGTGGACCATGACGACCGTTCCAATCTTGTCCTTCATGCGCCGCATCGATCATCGCAAGGGTTGCCGGGGCCTGGGTGTCATCCCTTTCCGCGGGATGTTCAGGGGCCGGGGATGAATGATTTTTCCATCGTTTGCGTCCAATGCCAGTTTATACCATCATTTATTGCTCTTTGAAATGCCGGCTGCAAACTTTCGTTCATCTGGATCGAAAAAAAGAGGCGGTGAATTTGTCGGATCGAAGCGTTGCCCGATGTGTGTTCAGCCGCAGCGGCGGCGGATCAGCAGGGTCTGGTAAAGTTGTCCCAGGGCCGAACGAAGCTCGGCATCGGAGACATTGGCGACCATGCGGGCCGCTTTTTCCGACTCTTCGGGAAGTGGGGGGGGGAGCTTTTCGCGGGGTGCGGGTGCGGAAGATGGTGTGGGTCGATGACGCAGGGTTCCCTGGACCAGGCGGATGTCGCGGATGTCGCTGCCAGGGCTTGCCTTGGCGAGGGCGGCGAGAATGATGGGTTTGATGTGGAGCAGTTGGGTGACCCAGACGGAGGCATCGACGCGGATTGTGAGCAGGCCATTGAGAAGTCGTTGCGGTTCGGTATGTCCGGCAATCTGTTCCCCCACGGCTTGGCGCCAGGTTTCGCGCAGAAAATGGGCTTTCGTTTGCGGTCGTTCGCGAAAGCCTGCGGTCAGTTGGGCGACGACCTCATCGACGGCGACGAAGCGGTTGGATGGCCGCGACGGGCTGGGGGGAAGGACGTTTTTTCCGTCCCGTGCTGAAATACCATGGTCCATGCGTCGATCCTGTATGCCGGTCTTGCCATGCGCTTAAGGGAAGGGTACCCTGGAGTTCATGAATATTCAACACATTCGTGCCTTGAAGAAGGGGTTGGATCATCTTTTGGCGGACCGCCCCGACAAAACCCTGGCGATCGCTGCGCGGGTATTGGAACAGGATCCGGGAAACGGCGAGGGGTGGTTTTTGTCGGGAGTCGCCTGCCAGAGGATGGGACGGCATCGGCAGGCTTTGGACCATCTGGACCAGGCCTGTCGTCTTGCTCCCGATGTCGCCGATTATTTCAGTCACCGGGGCTTGGTGTGGTATCACCTTGGCTGCTTCGGGGAAAGCCTGGACGATTACGCGCGGAGTTTGGCGCTCCGACCGGATGATCCGGAAACCCTGGGCAACCTGGCGCGGTTGCATGTTGCAATGCATCGGCCCGATCTGGCACGACCTCTGTTGGAAAAGGCGCTCCTTCATGATCCCGACAATGCCGCGTTGCTGGGTGACCTTGGCGTTTGTCATGTGGCGCTGAAGCGCCTTGCGGAGGGCATCGCCTGTTATCGCGCTGCCTTGGAACGTGATTTCGCCGATGCCGACATCCATTACAATCTGAGCCGGGCCTTGTTGATGTCGGGGGCGTATGAGGAAGGATGGCGGGAGAACGAATGGCGCTGGAAGAGCCGTCATTATCGCGGGGTCGAAAAAAACTTCCCAGCGCCTGAATGGAACGGCGAACCGTTGGCGGGAAAGAGCATCCTGTTGCTTCAGGAACAGGGGTTCGGAGATGCCATCCAGATGATTCGGTACGCTCCTTTGCTCGCCCGAAGGGGCGGGTGTGTCCGGGTTTTGTGCGAACCGCTCCTCGAACGTCTGTTCGCGGCGATGCCATCGGTCGTGGAGGTTGGGGTCCCCGGTTCTTCTCTGTCCCGTTCCGACTGGTGCCTTCCCATGCTTTCCCTGCCCCTTCGGTTCGATACCCGTCTGGCGACCATTCCCCGGGATATTCCCTATCTCAAGGCACCGGAAGGGCTGACGATTCCGGGATGGCGCCTGGGGCGTGGACGGGATCCGGTGGTTGGATTGATCTGGCGGGGCAAGTCCCGGGGACAATTGAACGCCTGCGATTTCGCACCGATCTTCTCCATCGGCGGGATTCGTTTTTTTTCATTGCAGAAGGGGCTTCATCCGGGAGAACTCGATGGGACGCCGGTCATGGATACCGAGGCGTCGCTGACCGACTTTGCCGCAACCGCCAGGATCATGACCGATCTCGACCTGATCGTGAGCATCGAAACCGCCTCGGCCCACCTGGCGGGGGCGATGGGAAAACCGGTCTGGATCCTGATCCCTCATGCCTCCGAATGGCGCTGGCTCGATTCGGGGACCACGGCCCCATGGTATCCCAGCGCCACCCTCTACCGCCAGACCCAACCCGATTCCTGGGCGGACATCATCTTTCGTCTGGCAGGCGATCTGGAACAATGGCGGCGGACATTTGTTGACGCTTCTTCTGTCCACGGATGAACAAGGTATTCATTTCGCTTCCCGATCATCCATCCTTTTTCAGAAGAGTGACCAAATCGAGCCCCACCGGAGGCGGTGTCGGTCCTTCGATCTTGTACCCCGGATCTTCTTTCTTTTCCACAAGATTGATCCATTGTCCATGGGTCACGATTCTTCCGGAAGAATCCGCGACCACCCGGACGATCGGATGCAGCAGATGGGTCGCATGATTGCCCACCACCATCACCACATGGCGGTTTTTCAGGCGCAGAATGGTCCCCATCGGGTAGACACCGACGCAGCGTACAAACTTCTGCAAGAGCACCTTGTCATAATAGCGGTCCGCCATCCCCATCATCCGCCGCAATGCGTCATGGTGCGGTATCGGTTTGCGGAAAGGGCGGGTCCCGGTCAGGTTTTCGAAATCATTGACAATGGCGCCAATTCGACCCTCGCGGCTGATCGCTGTTCCCTTGATTCTTTGGGGATAACCGGTGCCATCGAGCCTTTCGTGATGCTCCAACGCCACACGTTGGATCACCCCTTCCTGAATCTTCATCTCCTTGAGAATGCCCGCCGTCTCGTGAACATGGGTCTGGAGAACCTTGACCTCGGGTACGGAAAGGGGCGTCTCCTTTTCAAGGATCGATCCGGGAATCCGGGTAACCCCCAGGTCGTGGAATATGCCCGCCTGCCCCATGAGTTCGGTCATGGCAACCGGTTCCCCGAGAAACTTGCAAAAAATCATCATCAACGTTGATACGTTGACCGCATGTACATGATGACCGCCACCGCGTTGTTTGAGCAACGTCAACCCGAGGAGCGCCTGTTCCTGACGCAGTACCGAGGACATCACCTCCCGAACCCCTTGCACGATCGGTTCGGGTTGTACTGCCTGACCGGCAAACATCTCCTTGAAAAAACGTGCGACATCGCCATCGAAGCGTTCCTGGAGCTTCGTTGCCGGACCGATTTCCCGCTCCAGCGAACTTCGGTCGTCCGCCGTGGTTGCCATCTTGTCATCATCTTCCAGGGCCAGTTCCTGGAGTTGCCGTTCCAGAATGGCATCAACGGAAGAAGAATCGACTTTTTTTTTCTCTTTTTCTTTCAGGATCCCAAGTGTGTGCGCCATGTGTGCATCCTTTCCAAGAACCTAACGTGCCATAAAAATATCCCTTCCTGGAAAATACCACAACGGTTGACTTTCAATGGAAATACATACATGATCATATTGTAATTAATATAAATGATCATTCATTCGCATCTTGTTCTGTACATTTGGCGGCAATTCGGGATCTTCCGCAAAAGAAAAAACCGGTGGAATTTTTCAGCCACCGGTTTTTTCACAGGTAAAAGGAGGTTACTTGGCGGGAACCTGTTCCAGCTCGGTCAGGACGCCATTGAAGTCTTTCGGGTGCAGGAAGATGACGGGATTGCCATGGGCGCCAATCTTTGGTTTTTCGTTCAGGACCTTGACGCCCTTGTCGATCATGACTTTGGCGGCGGCGGTCACATCCTTGACCTCATAGCACACATGGTGCATGCCGCCGCCCGGATTCTTCTTCAGGAATCCGGCGACAGGGCTGGCATCCGACAACGGGTGCAGCAGTTCCACCGTGGTGTTGTCCAGACGCACCATCACCACCCGGACACCGTGTTCCGGCAAATCAAACGGTGCTTCCACCCGGGCTCCCAGATCATCCCGATACCGGGCCGCTGCCGCATCCAGGTCGGGCACCACAATGGCCACATGATTCAGACGTCCGATCATTCCATTCTCCTCAAGGGTTGACGTTGACTATTCGAACTCGACAAGGACCTCATCCGCTTCAACCGTCGTTCCTGCTTGAACGCGGATCGATTTCACCCGTTTTCCATCCTGTTCGCAGCGGATGGTATTTTCCATCTTCATCGCTTCCAGGACGCAAACCGCCTGCCCGGCATTGACCGTCTGCCCGACACCGACCAGCACCTTCAATACAGCCCCGGGCATGGGGGCCAGGAGCAGACGACTCGTTTCGGAAGGTTTTTTTCGCAGCATGTGCCGCGACAACACATGGTGCCTGGGGGAACGGGCGATTGCCGTCACTGTCCGTCCACCGCGTGACAGCAGATAGCCTTCGGCAAGGCGGCGGATGCGAAAGGCGCAGGGTTGGTCGTGAATCACCAGGGAGGCCAGACGGCTTCCCGCCTGATAGTCATGGGTGACCACCACCGGATCCTCGGCGGCAAACGCCACCATCTCGCACCCCTTCTTGCGTTCGATGGTCAGGTGCAACTCTTCGTGTTCCACCATGACCACCAGGTCCTGAAGCGGTGGAATCTGCCGGTAAAGGGCCGATTCCACCAGCAGGATCACGGCTGCCGCCACCGCGAAGGCGCGGGTTCCATCCTCGGTTGGCGGGGCCCCCTTGAAACCGTCGGGGAAGGTTTCATCGATGAAGGCAGTCGTGAAATGGCCCGTCTCGAACCGCGGATGGCGGATGATCGTATTGAGCAGGTCGATGTTATGATCGGGTCCCTCGATCTGGAATTCGTCCAGTGCGAATTCCAGCTCGAAGATGGCGTCTTCGCGATGGAGGCCCCAGGTGATCACCTTCGCGATCATCGGATCATAATGCATCGACACCTCACCCCCTTCGAACACCCCCGAATCGACCCGGACCCTGGAGCCTTCCTGGGGCGGGCGATAATACACCAACCGTCCCGTCGATGGCATGAAGTTGCGGTAGGGGTTTTCGGCATAGACGCGGCATTCGATGGCGCACCCCTTCATCCGGACCTCCTTCTGGGAAAATCCGAGTGGTTCTCCCCGGGCCACCCGGATCATCTGTTCCACAAGATCCAGTCCGGTGACCATTTCGGTCACTCCGTGTTCGACCTGAAGGCGTGAATTCATTTCCAGGAAGTGGAAACTTTTGTCCGCCCCGACCACGAATTCCACCGTGCCCGCCGAATGATAACCGACTGCCTGGGCCAATCGAACGGCCTGTTCGCCCATGGTGCGGCGCAGGTTGGGATCGATGAAGGTCGAAGGGGTTTCTTCGATCACCTTCTGGTTGCGCCGTTGGATGCTGCAATCGCGATCGCCGAGCCAGACCATGTTGCCATGTTTGTCGCCCAGTATCTGAATTTCGACATGGCGTGGTTTTTCGATATATTTTTCGATGAGGATGCGGCCATCGCCAAAGTAGGAGAGTCCTTCGTGGGTGCAGGTTTCCCAGGCTTCGCGCACTTCGATTTCGTTTCTGGCGACCCGCATCCCTTTGCCGCCACCGCCCGCGGCGGCCTTGACCATGACTGGATAGCCCACTTCCCAGGCGACAGCCGCGGCCTGATCGGCGTTTTCGATTCGGCCATCATATCCGGGAATGGTCCGTACTCCGGCCTGAATGGCGATTCGTTTGGCGCGGATTTTATCTCCCATGGCCAGGATCGACTCGTGGGATGGGCCGATGAAGGTGACGCCACGTTGTTCGAGACTTCGGGCGAAGGCGGCGTTTTCCGACAGGAATCCGTAGCCGGGATGGACCGCATCCACCTGGGTCTGGTCGATGATTTCCAGAATGCGTTCGACATTGAGGTAGGAAAGGGTACTCGGGGCCGGGCCGAGGAGACAGGCCTCGTCCGCCTGGCGCACGAACAGGCTTTCCTTGTCCGCTTCCGAATAGACGGCGACCGTTTGCAGTTCCATTTTTCGCGCGGTGCGGATGATGCGGCAGGCAATTTCACCACGATTGGCGATCAAAATTTTTTTCATCGATGCCCCATCGTCGCTACAAAGGGATGTTCCCGTGTTTTTTCCACGGGTTGTTCATCTGTTTGTCTTTCAACATGCTTAGGCCGCGGATGATTTTCCAGCGGGAGGAACTGGGCATGATGATGTCATCGATGAACCCACGTTGCGCCGCGCGAAACGGATTGGCGAAACGTTCGGCGTATTCCCGGGTCCTTGCCTGCAAATATTCCTCGGGGTTGTTGTTTTTTTTCAATTCGCCGCGAAAGATGATTTCTGCCGCGCCTTTGGCTCCCATGACGGCGATTTCGGCGTTGGGCCAGGCAAAGTTCAGATCGCCGCGCAAGTGTTTCGATGACATGACATCATATGCGCCGCCATAACTTTTGCGCGTGATGATGGTCACCTTGGGAACGGTACATTCGGCAAAGGCGTAGAGCAGTTTGGCCCCATGTCGAATGATGCCACCCGATTCCTGAACCTTTCCGGGCAGGAATCCGGGAACATCGACGAAGGTGATGATCGGAATATTGAAACAATCGCAAAAACGGACAAACCGGGCCGCTTTGACGCTCGCGTCGATATCCAGACAACCCGCCAGCACCAGAGGTTGATTGGCGACGATGCCGACCGTCCCGCCATCCATGCGTCCGAAACCGACGATGATGTTCTTGGCGAATCCCCCGTGAACTTCCATGAAATCGTGGTTATCCACCACTTTCTCGATCAATTCCTTCATGTCGTAAGGTTTGAGGGGATCTTCCGGGATCAGATAATCAAGCGAATTTTCCTGACGTTCCGGAGGATCGCCGACGCGGACGACCGGGGGGCGTTCCCGATTGTTGGCGGGAAGGAAGGAGAGGAGACGGCGCAATTGTGTCAAGAGCACCATGCCGTTGGGGAAGGCGAAGTGCGCCACTCCCGAACGGGTTGCGTGAACCCGTGCCCCTCCCAGGGATTCGAAGGTTTCCTCTTCGTGGGTCACGGTCCGGACAACATCGGGACCGGTGACGAACATGTAGGAATTTTCCTCCACCATCAGGACGAAATCGGTCAAGGCCGGGGCGTAGACCGAGCCGCCGGCGCATGGGCCGAGGATCGCCGACAGTTGCGGAATGACGCCCGAGGCCAGGACATTGCGTTGAAAAATTTCTCCGTATCCTGCCAGGGAGGCGACCCCTTCCTGGATGCGTGCTCCGCCTGAATCGTTCAGGCCGATGACCGGGGCCCCCGTCCGCATGGCCAGGTCGAGAATTTTGCATATCTTTTGGGTATTGGACTCCGAAAGTGTGCCGCCATGGACCGTGAAGTCCTGGGCGTAGACGAACACCTTGCGCCGGTTGATCTCTCCGAAGCCCGCCACCACTCCGTCGCCGGCGCATCGTCTTTGTTCCATGCCGAATTCGTTGCACCGGTGTTCGACGAACATATCCAGTTCTTCGAACGATCCCTCGTCAAACAGGACTTCGATGCATTCGCGGGCTGTCAGTTTGCCGCGGCCATGTTGGGCTTCGATCCGCTCCGGCCCCCCTCCCAGACGGGCTTCCGCGCGCAGACGCTCGAATTTTTTGACAATCTCCTGCATGGGTCAAGGTATCCGAAAAAATTGATTGGCAAAAAGAATTGATTGACGTCTGCCTGGATAAGCGCGATTCATCCCCGCAGTTACGATTTTCCATCACGATTTTTTCGTTTGACGATCTATCCCGCGGCAAACGCCTGCATGAGCAGACTGGCGGCACGAACTGCCGTGATCTTGCCATCACTGACTTTGCGTCGCAGGTCGGGCATCAAATACCGAACCTCGGAATGTGCATCGAATCGACGTGCCAGCTCTTCGCGTACCAGGGTCGCCATCCACTCCAGATTTTGTTCACGGCGGCGCATCTGAAGCGTGCCGTTGGCCGTCATGACTTTTTGAAAACGCAACATCGACTGCCAAACCTCATCGATGCCCAAACCCGTGCGGGCACTGGCGAGAAATACCGGCAGATCCCAGTCGGGACGCGGATGATGCATCACCTGCAACGCCGAACGCAATACATGCGCCGCCTGCTTTGCCGACTCCTCGAACGGACCGTCCGCCTTGTTGACGACGATGGCATCGGCCATTTCCATGATGCCCCTCTTGATCCCCTGCAATTCGTCACCGGCGTTGGGAAGGGCCACCAACAGGAAAAAGTCGGTCATGTCCGAGACGACCGTTTCGCTTTGTCCGACACCGACCGTCTCGACCAGAACCGTATCGAAGCCCGCCGCTTCCAGGACCAGCATGGTTTCACGGGTCTTGCGCGCCACCCCGCCCAGCGTTTCCCCCGCCGCCGAGGGGCGAACGAAGATGTCGTTGTTGGCCATGAGTCGGGCCATGCGGGTCTTGTCCCCAAGGACGCTCCCCCCGGACAGTTTGGAGGAAGGATCGACCGCCAGAATCGCCACCCGGCGTTTTTCCTTGAGCAGATGCAATCCCAGGGCTTCGATCAGGGTGCTTTTGCCCGCTCCCGGAGGACCGGTGATGCCGATGCGCAGGGACTTGCCGCAATAGGGGAGCAGTTGTCCGATGATTTCCTGGGTTTGTTCTTCATCCTGATGGAGCGTGCTTTCGATCAGGGTGATCGTCTTGGCGATCAGCCGCCGATCCCCTTGCAGCACCCCCTGAACATAGGTTTCGGTATCGAACCGCGCCATTGTTACCCTCCTGTCCCGCCGGTCCCCATCGATCGACGGGCGACCGGCCCATGCCGGACCAACCCGTCCATTGCTTCGTTCCATACGTCCGATCGATCGGGACCGGAGGAAAAACCATCCGGCCCGATCGATCATAATTCACTGCCGGGCCGCTCAGGCGGAAATGCGCTGAATCACCTTGCGGGCCGAAACAGCGACCGAAGTCCCCGGTCCAAAGATTTCGGCGACGCCGGCGGCGCGCAGTTCATCGTAATCCTGTTGCGGAATGACACCGCCACAGACCACGACCACATCCTCCGCCTTCTTCTTCTTCAGTTCCTGGATCAACTGCGGAATCAGGGTCGTATGGGCGCCCGCCAGGGTGGAGACGCCGACCACATGGACATCGTTTTCGACCGCCTGTTCCGCCACCTCTTCCGGAGTCTGGAACAGGGGCGCCAGATCGACATCGAAACCGGCGTCGGCAAAGGCGGAAGCGATCACCTTGGCCCCGCGGTCATGTCCATCCTGGCCCATCTTCACCACCAGCATGCGTGGCCGGCGTCCTTCCTTGGCGGAAAAGGCATCGACATCCTTCTTGAGGTCGAGCCATTGCGGATCATCGGCCCAAACCTTGCCATAAACACCCGAAACCGTGCTGGTATGGGGGGTATGACGGCCAAAGATTTTCTCCATCGCCTCGGTGACTTCGCCCAGGGAGGCCCGCACCCGCATGGCGTTGACCGACAGTTCCAACAGGTTGCCCTGGCCCGACTCGGCTGCCTTGGTCAAGGCGTCGAGGGCAGCGTTCACCTTGGCCTGATCGCGTCCGGCCCTGATTTTCTTGAGTCGTTCGATCTGGGACAGACGGACCGCCTGGTTGTCCACCTTGCGGGCGTCGATGGCCTCTTCCTGCTTGAGTTTGTACTTGTTGACACCGACGATGGTTTCCAGGCCACGGTCGATGCTTCCCTGACGCCGTGCCGCCGCTTCCTCGATGCGCCGTTGCGGCAGACCCGCTTCGATCGCCTTGACCATGCCACCCGCCTTGTCAACTTCTTTCATGATTTCGCGGGCCTTGTCGGCAATCTGCTGGGTCAGGGTTTCCATCAGATAGGAACCGCCCCAGGGATCGGCGACGTGGGTGATGTGGGCCTCTTCTTGAAGGATCAACTGGGTGTTACGGGCGATGCGCGCCGAAAAGTCGGTTGGCAGGGCGATCGCTTCGTCCAGGGCGTTGGTGTGCAGCGACTGCGTGCCGCCGAACACCGCTGCCATCGCTTCGATGGTGGTCCGGACCACGTTGTTGTAGGGATCCTGGAAGGTCAGGCTCCAGCCGGAGGTCTGGCAGTGGGTCCTGAGCATCTTGGAGGAGGCTTTCTTGGCCCCGAATCCTTCCATGATTTCGCACCACAGCATGCGGGCGGCGCGCAGCTTGGCGATTTCGAGATAGAAGTTCATGCCGATGGCGAAGAAAAAGGAAAGGCGGCCCGCGAAATCATCGACCCCCATTCCCCGTTCCACCGCGGTTTTTACGTAGTCTTTGCCGTCGGCCAGGGTATAGGCCAGTTCCAGGGAGGCATCCGCTCCCGCTTCCTGCATGTGGTAGCCGGAAATCGAGATGCTGTTGAACAGAGGCATGTTCTTGGAGGTGAACTCGATGATGTCGCCGACGATGCGCATCGAGGGGGCTGGCGGATAGATGAAGGTGTTGCGGACCATGAATTCCTTGAGGATGTCGTTCTGGATGGTGCCGCGCAGGTCCTTCTGGGCCACTCCCTGCTCTTCCGCCGCGATGATGTAGCTGGCCAACACCGGCAACACCGCCCCGTTCATGGTCATGGAGACCGAAATCTGTCCCAGGGGGATGCCGTCGAAAAGAATTTTCATGTCCTCGACGCTGTCCACCGCCACGCCCGCCTTGCCGACGTCGCCCGTCACCCGGGGATGATCGGAGTCGTAGCCGCGATGCGTCGCCAGGTCGAAGGCGACCGAGACGCCCTGACCGCCCCCGGCGAGCGTCCGCCGGTAGAAGGCATTGGATTCCTCGGCGGTGGAAAACCCGGCGTATTGGCGGATGGTCCAGGGGCGTCCGGCATACATCGTCGTATGGGGGCCGCGCAGGAACGGCGCAAAGCCGGGGAGGGTATCCTGGTTGGACAATCCTTCGACGTCGGCCTTGGAATAGACCGTCTTGATGGTGATTCCGTCGGGGGTGGACCATTCCAGAGAGCTGATCGGCTTCCCTTTGAGGCCTTTTTCCGTCGCGGCTTTCCAGTCTTCAAGGCTGGGCTTTTTCGATTCGGACATGGACATAACCTTTCGTCTTTTTGGGTCTTTCCTGGAGGAACCAGATGTTGGGACTTGGGACACGATCAACCGCCGCGACTTCACGGCGGGGGCCACGCATACTCGTTTGGGTGGGTCGAATGTAATGCAAGTTGCCGTGTCCGTCATCTCTTTTTTTCAACTTCCCGTTGAAAAACTTGCACTTCATCGGAAAATAGTCCATAAAATAAAATTGTCCTCCTTAACCTGAATTTATCTAAATACATGAAAATCTTTCAGAAAATACTGAAATTTCCCGACGCCGTCCGGCAATCGCCGCGGGCCTGGATGTGGGTTGGTCTCTACCTGGTGCTGCACTATTCCCTGGTGCCGATGATCCCGACCATTGAAATGTGGCTGTATGCGGTCATGAATGGGGTCGAGCATGTGGAACGGATCGTCAATGTGGTGTTGGCGGTCGTTTTTCTGGGGGTCGTCGGGGGGGTGCTTTTTTGGGCGAAGCGACGTTTTCTGGCGCTGGTCCTTCTCGTGATTGCCGGCCTGACCGCCTTGACCATCACGACCAATCCCGACGAACGGGTCCACTTTGTGCAGTACGCCATTCTTGGCATGTTGCTGTTCAACGCCCATCCGCCACGGGGGCGTCAGGGGTTTGCCGACCTTATGATCATGGTGGCGCTGGCGGGATTGTTGGACGAATTCTTTCAGTTTCTCCTTCCCGACCGGTATTTCGATCTGCGCGACGCCTTCATGGATGTCATGGGCGGGGCGGTCGGACTCGGGTTGATTCTGGCCTTCAGGCCCCTGTCACCCCCTGCCGACGTACATGAATGAAACCGGAAGGATGCCGGGGAGATGGATGAAACAGCAGGACGGCACATGAATATCCATGGTTTGTGTGTATTGGACGATCGTTAACGGATGCATCAATGAAAATAGTGGTTGTTCTGGAACCAAGTGATGAGGGTGGATACACGGCCATCGTTCCTTCCCTGCCGGGCTGCATCAGCGAAGGCGACTCTCGAGAGGATGCCTTGCACAACATTCGAGAGGCCATTTTTCTCTACCTGGATCCTGTTGAAGATGATAAAAATTTTTCAACAAAGGCCGAGGCCCTGGAAATTGCGATATGACTGTTATTCCCAGTCTCAACCATGACCAGGTGATCCGGGCGCTGCGCAGGGATGGTTGGGTGATCGTGCGACAAAAAGGAAGTCATATCCGTCTTCAATAAGACAACGATGCAGACAACGATGAAACTGACCGTTCCTGCCCATAAACCTGTTAAAAGAACAACATTGCACCAAATTTTGAAACAGGCTGAAATCCCTCTTGAACATTTCCTGGATTTGTTGTAACCGCACGAATGGAACGTACCGGCATCCTTAAACCGCCCCCACGCTTTTCGAAGAAATGGGTTTCAGGAAAGAATCGCCATGACCTTGGGTGCTGCCGGACCACCCGATCGTGATTTGTATCTGGCGCTGGGGATGGATTACTCCTATTTATATAGTAACATATTTATCTATAAAGGGACCATGATGAAATTGCGTCGCCTGCAAATTGAAAACTTTCGTGGAATCGCCAGTCTGGATCTGGAACTTGATGATACGACAGTTTTGATTGGAGAGAACAACACAGGCAAGACCGCCGTGCTGGAAGCCCTGCGGTTTGCGTTGCGTGAGGTCCGGTCCCGCCGTGGCTGTGCATTTGATGTCTACGATTTCCATCTGCCAGAGGCAAGGTCCGAGCCATCCGCAGCCCCGGCAATCAGCATTCGTTTGACCTTTCGTGAAGATGAATCCGGAGAAGGGGATAATGAACGAAAAAATAAACAAAAAGAAGAACGAAGAAGAATCCTGAACCGTGCCGGGATTCTTCAGGTTGATTCGGATGGACATGGATGTATCATACTACAAGTCGGTGCCAAATTTCATGGAGAAACGCAGGAATTCATTCATGACTGGGAGTTTCAAAATCTGGATGGTGTGCCGCTGAAGACTTATTCAGATGCAGCCCTTTCAATTTTCCAGAAAGAGGTATCCTATTATTATCTGTCGGCCCTGCGCGATTCGGCAAGGCACTTCGATGCCAAGGGAACTTTCTGGCGACCATTTTTGAAAGAGTCCCAGTTGACAAGAGAGAAACATGAAGAAATAGAACTAAAACTTGCTGAAGTCAATGACCTGATTGTTTCTTCACACACATCTTTTTCCAAAGTTGTGGGAAGGTTGAATGAAATAAATGAGGTTGTATCGATGGCGGGAGATGGAAATCTGGTTTCTGTCGATGCTGTGCCCGGACGTTTGTTCGATATTCTTGCCAAAGCTCAGGTCAATTTGAACGCCGAAACCGGAGCAAAGATTCCAGTCGGGCGACATGGTGAAGGCACGCAAAGTCTTGCGGTGTTGGCATTGTTTAATGCGTTTCTACAAACATGGAACCAAGGAGCGGCAATCATTGCCATGGAGGAACCAGAGGCACATTTGCATCCAAGTGCGGTACGGGCTCTTTGGAAACTGATTGAACGCATTCCAGGACAAAAAATCATCTCAACACACAGCGGCGATTTACTTTCTGAAGTACCACCCAATTCCATCGTTCGATTGGATCGACAACAAGACAAAACAATTCCCAGGTACGTTAGGAATATTAAATTTGAAGAAAAGAAGAAGAAACAATTCAACGATCATATCCGCTATTCGAGGGGTGAACTTCTTTTTGAAAAATGTTGGATTCTTGTAGAAGGTGAAACTGAAATTATATTGCTGCCTGAATTGGCAAGAATTATTGGAAGAAATCTGGAACGAAGCGGTGTCCGATGCGTTTACCATCGACATGCAAGTATTGAAATGTTTATTAATGTGGCAAAAGAACTAGGAATTCATTGGATTTCCATTCATGATACTGACACGCAAGGAAATAACGACCTGAATCATGGTCAGAAAAATCTGGAGTCGAGACCAGAGGACAAGGTGCTATTTAAAATTAAAGGAAACGTGGAACAATATTTATGCACAAATGGTTTCCATAAAATATATGAACATCTATTAACGAAGCAGTCTCAGAAGAAAATTACTGTTGAACCGGGTCATGATGATTATTTTGAGCAGCTTACTATGGCCGTCAAGGAACACAAGATCGCTGCCGTGTATCAAGTGCTTGATGAAATCAGAGAAAAAATAAAACAGGCTCCTGATGGGGAAAAAGCTAAACTGGTACCTGAACTGTTGGTAAATATCATTGATACTGCAATAGAATGGGCGGAATCGAGATGAATATCAACGACAATCAAAGGCGTGCGATTGAATGGAACCATGGGGCACTATTGGTATTGGCTGGCCCTGGTTCAGGTAAAACGAGAGTCTTGGTTGATCGAGCGGCGCGTCTTCTCAAGGAATTTCCCGACTCAAGCGTTCTGGCGCTCACTTTCACGACGAAAGCTGCCGACGAAATGCGCGAGCGACTGAATGAATCGATTGGAGGACGTTCTGACCGTGCCCATCTCTGCACCTTCCACTCATTTGCCGGGGATATTTTACGTCAGCATGGAAGCCATGTAGGAATACAGCCTGATTTTTCGATTCTCACTCTTGATGAAGACCGTTTTTCTTTGATTGAATATGCGATGGCCACGCTGGAGTGCGATACTTCATCCATTCCACGCGACTGGAAGAATCTATTAGTAATTCTTGACTATTTGTTCAGGGAATCGTATGACGGGGAATCCAGGGTATCCAGAATGGTTCCCGCCCCATCGTGGATACCTGAATTGTTCAGGAGGTACTGTGAATTATTGAAAAAAAACAACCGCCTATGTTATGGAGGACTATTGTATTTTGCGCGGAAATTGCTTGCGGAAAACGCTGGAGTGGCGCGTTTGACGCGGTTGACTTGGCAATTCGTCTGTGTTGATGAATTTCAAGATACCAACCGTGCGCAATATGATTTGCTCAAGTTGCTTGTTGATGGTCCCCAGCCAAATCTGTTTATCGTGGCTGATGATGATCAAATCATTTATCAGTGGAATGGCGCAAGTCCAGAAAGATTGCTGGGGTTGCAGGTCGATTTCAGCATGGAATTAGTCCAACTTCCAAAGAACTACCGCTGCCCACCTGTGATTATTACCATGGCCAATCATCTGATTGGTCATAATCGGAGAAGATCACCAGGAAAACAACCCCTTGAAGCAAATAAGGGTGTTGATCATTCGCAGGTCCTCAAATTACTGTCATTTCAATATGAAGATGACGAGGTTATGTCAATTCCAACCGCAATTAAACAATCCGGATGGAATCCTGAAGATTGTGTCGTTCTTGCGCGTTCGACAAAGCTGCTTGCGCGTGCGGCGGAGGCCTTGAGAAACTGTGGACTTACCCCCTATAGGTCACAACGGAAAAACGAGTTTGAGTGTGCCTCGGTGCGTTGGCTACACGCAGTGCTCAGGCTTGCCAACGCCAGACATGATCGGGAATTTTTGCGACGGGTTTGTGTGACATGGTTGGATTTTACCGAAATATCGATCGAAGTGAATGATGTCGAAGTCGCGGCGGCGCTGAACGGGGGTGACTTTCTGCGTGCATGGGTCGCTGTCGCTTCCATGAAGATTGAACCAATGACAATGGCATCGGTTGATCAAAATGCGATTCGGTCGTTGCTGGGTCGAGTGGATCATGATCTTGTGGACCGTCTGACCTTCATGGATTTGCTTGAGTTTTTTTGGGCCGAAAAGTGGTTGGACAACCCACTGGAGAAAGAAGAAATCGATACCTGGAAGGAATTGCATGGCGCATTGATGCAAGCGTATTCACTGGAAAACGTGACGCTTCATCTTTACTTGCAGGAAATGGATTTAAAACAAAAGGCGGTCGCGCGAGTTCCCGGCTCGATCCCGTGCCTTACGGTGCATGGGGCCAAAGGCATGGAGTTCAAACATGTATTCCTTATCGGGATGGCTGAAGAGGTCTTTCCTTCCTATCAGGCGGTCAAGAAGGGGCCGGACAGTCGGGAAATGGAAGAGGAACGTCGCAGCTGCTTTGTCGCGATCACACGAACCGAAGAGACGCTCCATATGAGTTGGTCTCATTCCTACAACGGTTACCAGAAACAGCGCTCGCGCTTTCTCGAAGAAATGGGTTTCAGGAAAGAATCGCCATGACCTTGGAGTCTTCTGATTCCGCGCCTTCCACGACCCGGGAGACCGTGCCTTCCGCCGGGGTGCGTATCGAGTTCGATCAGGGGACCTTGACCCTTCAGGGATGTCCCGAGGATCTGGCCCCGGTCGCCCGGCATGTCCATTGGGACGAACGTACCGGTTGCTTCCGTGCCGAGGCGCTGGACTATGGGGCCATCGTTTTGGAGCTGCACCGTCTAAAGATTCCCTTTACCGATCACGCCCGTCAATTTTCGACCCACCCCGGTCTCGCCGGCAATGATCCTCCACCGCGTCCCCATCAGAGGGAAGCCATCGAAGCCTGGATCGCGGCGCAACGAAGGGGCGTCGTCGTTCTTCCCACGGGTGCGGGCAAGACACTGGTCGCCCATTTGGCCATCGCTCATGTGCGACGCAACGCCCTGATCATCGTGCCGACCATCGACCTCATGATCCAGTGGCACGATCGTCTCCAACAAAGTTTCGGGATCACCATCGGCATGTTGGGCGGGGGGAGTCACCAGGTCGAAACGATCACCGTCAGTACCTATGATTCGGCGGTGATCTACATGGAACGGATCGGCAATCGGTTTGGATTGATCGTGTTCGACGAATGTCACCATCTTCCCGCCCCGAGCAACCGCCTCATGGCGACGATGGCCATCGCCCCTTTTCGCCTCGGACTGACCGCCACCCCTGAGCGGGCTGACGGCACCGAGGGGGATCTGGAACGCCTGGTCGGCCCCATCTGTCACCGTTCGGAGATCGGCGATCTGGAAGGTCGGTACCTGGCCCCCTACGAACTGAAAACCATTGCCATCGATCTGGACGAGGATGAACGGACCGCCTACAATGCCGCCTATGCCCAATACAAGGAGTTCGCCCGCGCCAGTGGCATCAGTTTTCGCGATCCCCAGGGGTGGAGCCAGTTCATCAAGGTCTGTGCCCGTTCCCAGGAAGGGCGCCAGGCCTATGCCGCCTATCGCATGCAGAAACGGATTGCCCGCGCCAGCCGCGCCAAACTCAGGGCGGTGTGGCGCCTGCTCATCCAGCACCGGCGGGAACGGGTCTTGTTGTTCACCGATGACAATGCCACCGCCTACGCCATCGCCGAAACCTTTTTCCTGCCGGTGATCACCCACCATACCCGCGCCCAGGAACGGGTACGGCTGTTGCAAGGTTTTCGCGATGGCAGCCTGCCCTATCTGGTGAATTCGCGCATTCTCAACGAAGGGGTCGATGTCCCCGATGTCGCGGTCGGGATCATCGTCTCGGGGAGCGGTTCGGTGCGCGAACATGTGCAGCGCCTGGGCCGGATCCTCAGACCTCGTCAGGGAAAACAGGCCGTTCTCTATGAGTTGGTCTCCGGCGACACCGCCGAAACCTTCACCTCGGAGCGCCGGCGCCAACATGCTGCTTATCAAAAAAATACGGAAAATTCCGAAGAATAAGCGCCAAGACAAGGGAATTCCATGCTGACGAAGGAACTGCTCCGGTTCAACCGTCTTCGTGATGGACGCATCACCCCCCGCTTCATCGATGTCCAGAACCGGTCCTATCTGAATCTGGCCGAAGAAATGATCGGTATCTATGCCCGGGGCGAGGGATCCAGTCACGAAGAGATCGCCGAAATGGTTCAACCCATCATCGATGCGAGCCGTTCTTCCCTCATCGGCAAGGGTTTGAACAAACTTCTCCTCGACCGCTGCCTCTTCAAGGAACCCGATGGACAGGCGGAGGACCTGCGAATGTCGGTGTTTCTGGAAGCAGTCCGGCATTTGGCCTCGCCCACGGTGGGTCATCTGGAGGCGTTTCGCGAGGGGGTGGCCGGGGCGTTGGGACATACCGCCGATTCCCTGACCCAGACCCTGTTTTCCGATCTTCCCAATCGCCAGACCCTGTCCCATTTCCCTTCGTTGAAAGGGGAAGCATTGCTCAACCGCTACAACATGGCCCTGGTTCAAGGGCTGTTACTGGCGGCGACCCGAATGGAAGTGACCATCCAGGAAAACGATGTCGGTCGGTTTCGCCGTTTTTTCCGGCAAATCAGATTTTTTCGCCTCCTGGCCTCCATCCGGCAAAGAGGGCCGGGGGAATATCATCTGATTCTGGATGGCCCCTTGAGTCTTTTTGATCAGGTCCGTCGCTATGGTTTTCAGTTTGCGTCGCTGCTTCCCGCCGTCTGTCATCTGCGCCAATGGACCCTGACCGCCGACGTTCGACCCAAGGGGGGGGAAGAGGGCACCTTGACCCTCGACGAGGGGAGTGGCCTGGTGGCCCAGGATGCCCATACAACGGCCTACATTCCGCCAGAGTTCGAGCGATTCGCCCTTAAATTTGCCGAGGAAAACAAGGATTGGACCCTCCTTCCCGATCCCCACCTTCTTCACTTGAAGGGATCCGACCTGATCGCCGTCGATTTTACCTTTCGTCATGGCGATGGCCAGATGGTTCATCTGGAGATGTTTCATCGGTGGCACAAGGGACCATTGTTGCGGCGCTTGCAACAATTCGACACCCCGGGTCCGGTCGCCGACCTTGCCAATCTGGCCATTGCCGTCGATCGTGGACTCGCCAAGGATCCGACCCTGGCGGACGCTCTTGAAAAATCACACTATTTTCAGGAACATGGTTTTCTTTTCAATGAATTTCCCCTGGTCAGACGGGCCGTCGCCTGCCTGGAAGGGTTCCGGACGAGGGAGAAATGAAATGATGAAGACCAACCACACCAGACATCGAAACCTTTATCGACGACGACCGGTGGATTATGATGCCACGGGTGGGGCGGCCTGGACGAAACGATCCAAGGAGGGTTGAAGGCATGAACCGATTGCTGCTGGCGTGTGATCATGGGGCCTGGATGTTGAAAAACGAGTTGGTGGCGCATGTGCGCGCCAGGCAGGGCTGGGAGGTGAACGATCTGGGTGTTCATGGTCCCGAGTCGGTGGACTATCCGGCCTATGCCGCGGAACTCTGTCGGCGAATTGTTCGTGGTGAATGTCACAGGGGTATTCTTCTGTGTGGCACGGGTCTGGGCATGTCGATGGCGGCCAATCGTTTCAAGGGGATTCGCGCCGCCCTCTGTCATGATGAATACACCGCCCGCATGTCACGCCAACACAACGATGCCAATGTCCTGGTCCTGGGCGGACGGGTGCTTGGCCCTGGCCTGGCCGTGGCCATTGTCGATGTCTGGCTTGAGGAACCGTTCGCCGGAGGCCGTCATCAGCGACGTATCGATGCCCTCGATACCCCCTTGATACCGTAGTCGGCTTCGATACCGGTATCCGCCCGGGTTCTCCCTGATGCTTCGTTGCCCGACCTCCATTTGCCGCTTCATCATATCCACGAGGATTGTCCATGATTGATTCGTCCGCCTCTCTCTCGATCGTCGATCCGGAACTTTATGCCGCCATTCGCGACGAGCTTACCCGTCAGCGCGACCAGATCGAACTGATCGCCTCGGAAAACATCGTCTCCCGCGCCGTGCTCGAAGCCCAGGGCAGCGTCATGACCAACAAGTATGCCGAGGGCTATCCCGGCAAGCGTTACTATGGTGGCTGTGATTTTGTCGATCGTGCCGAGTCCCTGGCCATCTCCAGGGCCAAGATGCTTTTTGGCTGTGAATATGCCAACGTTCAACCTCACTCGGGTTCCCAGGCCAACATGGCCGCCTTCATGGCGCTGGCCGTGGCGGGAGACCCCCTCCTCGGAATGTCGCTTGCCCATGGCGGCCACCTGACCCATGGGGCCGCCCCAAACTTTTCGGGCCAGTTGTTCCGCCCGGTTCAATATGGCCTCCATCCCGAAACCGAAACCATCAATTATGACGAAGTGGAACGTTTGGCGCACGAACATCGTCCCCGTATCATCGTCGCCGGGGCCTCGGCCTATAGCCGCGTCATCGACTTTCCCCGTTTCCGCAAAATCTGTGATGCCGTCGGTGCCGATCTGGTGGTGGACATGGCCCATTTTGCCGGTCTTGTCGCGGCAGGAGAACACCCAAGTCCCTTCCCCCATGCCGACATCGTCACCACCACCACCCACAAGACCCTTCGTGGTCCTCGTGGCGGCATGATCCTGACCAATCGGGAAGACCTGGCCAAGAAGATCAATTCAAAAATTTTTCCCGGAATCCAGGGGGGCCCGCTGGAACATGTCATCGCCGCCAAGGCGGTTGCCTTTCTTGAGGCGCTGCAACCCGAATTCAAGGAGTATGCCCGCCGCATCCGGACCAACGCCAACGCCCTGGCCGAAACCCTGGTGGCCCAGGGGCTTCGGATCGTTTCTGGAGGCACGGACAATCACCTGATGCTGGTCGATCTGACTTCGCGCAACATTACCGGCAAGGAGGCCGAGGCGGCTCTGGAACGCGCTGGCATCACCTGCAACAAAAACGCCATCCCCAACGATCCCCGATCCCCGTTCATCACCTCGGGCATCCGCCTGGGGACCCCGGCGGCAACGACCCGGGGGTTCGACGCGGAAGATTTCAGAAACATTGGACGGTGGATCGTCCGGGTGGTGGATGCCGTCTCTTCGCAGGGTGGGAGCGATCCCAAGGTGGAGGAAGAGGTGCGCCATCAGACCCTGGCCTTGTGTCGGCGTTATCCGGTTTATCCGAACATGTGATCTTTGTCGGAAAGAAAAGTAACTGCCCAGGTATCTTCCGGGTTCAATTTTTGAAAGAAAAAAGGGGTCTGTTCGCGTTTTTTGCGAAGAAGGGCAACCCCCTTGCGTGAAAACTTGCAATGCGTCCCGATCTTTTCGCAAAAACCAGGCGCGCGCCTCAAGCAAGATTCCCGCAAAAACCACGAGGGAATCTTGCTTCGGGTGAAAGGGCGCGTGAAAGTCAAAATCAAAGTCAAAACCCTGGGGGCAATCCCCCAGACCCCTTTTTTCTTTCAATATTTTTTTGAGGCATCGTTTTTTTGGAGCACGTCATGTCGATGGATTTGCGGATGATGGATCGGGCACTGCGGCTTGCCGCGCGTGGTCTGGGCCGAACCCATCCCAATCCGGTCGTCGGCTGTCTTCTGGTCCGGGAAGGGCGGGTCGTGGGTCAGGGGTTTCACCCGAAGGCGGGCCTGGGACACGCCGAGGTTCATGCCCTGGCACAAGCCGGTCCTCTGGCGCGGGGCGCCACTGCCTATGTCACCCTGGAACCATGCAGCCATCAAGGACGTACCCCGCCATGCGCCGATGCCCTGATCAAGGCCGGAGTGACCGAAGTGGTCGCCGCCATGACCGATCCCGACCCCCGAGTGGCAGGCCGGGGGTTTGCGCGGCTGAAGGAGGCTGGTATAGTGGTCCGGGTTGGCCTCCGGGAGGCCCAGGCCTGGGCGCTGAATGCCCCTTTCATCAGTCGGGTCACCCGGGGACGACCGTTGGTTTCGCTCAAGATGGCCGCGTCGATGGATGGAAAGACGGCAACCCATACCGGGCAAAGCCAGTGGATCACCGGTCCCGAGGCACGGACCAGCGTCGCCCGCCTGCGCGACACCCATGATGTGGTCATGGTCGGGATCGGGACCCTTCTCGCCGACAATCCCCGTCTGAACTGCCGCATCGCCGGGGGGCGCGATCCGATTCGACTGGTGGTCGATTCAGGTCTGCGTTTTCCATTGGATGCGGCGATTTGGACGGCATCCAATGGTGCGCCTTTGTGGATTGCCACGATTGCGGCGGCGAATCACGAAACAGCCCGCTGCCTGCGTGATCGGGGCGCGGAACTTCTGATCTGCCGTGACGACGGCCAGGGACGGGTCGATCTGGCCGACATGATGCGGCGTTTGGCCGGCATGGGGGTCAACAGCGTCCTGTCGGAGGCGGGAAGCACCTTGACCCGATCGCTGCTGACAGAGGGACTGGTGGATCGTTTGTTTTTGTACCTGGCCCCCATGTTCATCGGTGGCGTGAATGCACCCGGTCTCCTTGGTGGTGCGGGCGCATCCTTTCTGTCCGAGGCCATCGCATTGCAGGGGCTTGAGGTGACACATCTGGGCAAGGATGTGCTGTTGACCGCGACTTTGGGTGATTTCATGCGGAATGGACCATGTTTACCGGCCTGATCGAGGATACCGGCGCCATTCAGAGCCTGCAAAAAGGCGGCTCCTCGTGGATCCTGGGGGTGCGTGCCCCTTTCGACATGGCCACGGTGGCGCTGGGCGATTCCATCGCCATCAATGGGGTGTGCCTGACGGTGGTCACCAGGGAAGCGACCGGTTTTTCCGTCCAGGTCTCACGGGAGACGGTCGCGGTCACGACCATGGCACAGCTGCGCATCGGTCAGACGGTCAACCTGGAACGGGCCCTGGTTCTGGGAGGTCGCCTGGACGGACATCTCGTTCAGGGACATGTGGATTGCGTGGGTGCGGTCGAACGTCTGGTACCTCGTGGGGATTCTCTGGGCATTTGGTTCCGTGTGCCCGCCACCTTTGGGCGTTATATTATCGCCAAGGGTTCCATTGCCATCGATGGGGTCAGTCTGACGGTCAATGAAGTGGTGGATGACGACGCGGTCACCCGGTTTTGCGTCAACATCATCCCCCATACCGGAAAGAAAACCACCCTCGCCACCCTGACCACGGGCAGCCGTGTCAATGTGGAAACCGACCTCCTGGGCCGCTACGTGGAACGGCTCCTGACGGCGGGAAACCCGTTACGTCCATCATCGATCGTCGATGAGGCTTTTTTGACCAGGAAAGGTTTCTAGGGACATGTCCTCGGACTTCAACTCCATACAGGAAATCATCGAGGATTTCCGCCAGGGACGGATGATCATCCTTGTCGATGATGAAAACCGTGAGAACGAAGGCGATTTGATCATACCCGCCGAGGATTGCACGTCCGAGGCGGTGAATTTCATGGCCCGATTCGGTCGTGGTCTGATCTGTCTGGCGATGACCCGGGAACGGGTCGAATATCTTCAGATTCCGCTCATGGTGGTGGACAACGATGCCAAGTTCAAGACCGCCTTCACCGTATCCATCGAAGCGAAAACCGGTGTCACCACCGGTATTTCTGCCCATGACCGCGCCCGGACCATTGCTGTTGCCATCGATGAGCAGAGCCTTCCCACGGACCTTGTCCGTCCGGGACATGTCTTTCCCCTGATTGCCAAGGACGGCGGGGTTCTGGTACGGGCCGGACATACCGAGGCCTCGGTCGATCTGGCACGGATGGCGGGTCGCAAACCGGCGGCGGTCATCTGCGAAATCTTGAACGAAAACGGTACCATGGCCCGGGTCCCGGACCTGATTCCCTTTGCACGGAACCATGGCATCAAGATCGGGACCATCGCCGATTTGATCTCTTACAGAACCCAGAACGAAAAACTGGTCCATCGTCAGGTCGAAACCCGGCTTCCTTCCCACTTCGGGGGAGAATGGCGCCTGATCGTGTATACCAACGATGTCGATGCCTTTCAACACGTCGCCCTGATCAAGGGGGAAATCGACTCGAATCGACCGGTCCTGGTGCGGGTCCACAGCGAATGCCTGACGGGCGATCTTTTTGGTTCCGAGCGCTGCGATTGCGGCAGTCAGTTGCATTCGGCGATGCGCCATATCGGTCAGGAAGGGTGCGGGGTGCTTCTGTACCTGCGCCAGGAAGGGCGCGGGATCGGACTGATCAACAAGATGCATGCCTACAACCTTCAGGACCAGGGACTGGATACGGTCGAGGCCAACAAGAAACTTGGATTTCCCGCCGATTTGCGTGATTATGGCATCGGGGCGCAGATGCTTCGGGATGTCGGGGTTCGCAAGATCCGGATCATGACCAACAACCCGAAAAAAATCATCGCCCTGGAAGGGTATGGCCTGGAAGTGACGGAACGGGTTCCCATTGCCATTCCGGCCAACCACAGCAACGCCCAGTATCTGGCGACCAAACGCCACAAACTGGGTCATTTCCTTCCCGCAAGCCTTCCGGAGTTGGAAGAACAAGACGAGAAGAGTTCATAGCAGCGTGGCAATGCCGGGAGGTTTCGCGGAACATTTTCCGGTTCAAGAACAGCAAGGCGCACATCCCATCCTATTTCAACGAAAGTCGATTCATGTCCGAACAGGTTCGCATTCTGGAAGGTCGTCTGGACGCCGGTCAGGGAGGGGTTTACGGCATTATCGTCTCCCGGTTCAATGGATTCATCACCGAACGCCTGCTGGAGGGGGCGCTCGATTGTTTTCACCGACATGGGATCGAGACATCGGGGATTACCGTGGTCCGGGTCCCCGGGGCCTTCGAGATTCCCATGGCCCTGTCCCGGATGGCCAGGAGCGGCCAATATGCCGGGATTGCCTGTCTGGGTGCGGTCATCCGCGGCGCGACGCCTCATTTCGACTATGTCGCCGCGGAGGTCAGCAAGGGGGTCGCCGCCATCGCCATGGAGAGCGGAATTCCGGTGGGGTTTGGCGTGTTGACGACCGATACGGTGGAACAGGCCATCGATCGGGCCGGGACCAAGGCGGGCAACAAGGGATGGGAAACCGCGCTTTCCCTGATCGAAATGGTCAATCTGTTCACAAAAATATGATGCCTGTCGTCTGGTCGGGGGGTGTCTTGGTCCGGAAAACGGGGCGAAAGGTTGCAGCTGTCGCATCCAGGCCAACGCCAGGGCCGAATCATGATTCATGACCCGCGACCGATACGGGACGGTACAATGACCCAGGACACCTCCACCCTCGATCCGATGGAACTTGCCCGCGCCGCTCAGCATCCCGCGGGACGACACAAGGCCAGGGAACTGACCTTGCAGGCCCTTTACCAGAGTGACATCACCGGCGAACACATCCGCCATGCCGTGGAACAATTGAGCGAGGAGATCCAGGCCGGTCATGTCGATATGGACTATTTTCAACGAATCGCCTCGGGGACATGGAACCGGATCGAGGACCTGGACCAACGCATTTCCCAGGCGACGGACAACTGGTCGATGCACCGGATCGCCGCCATCGATCGCAATATTCTGCGGCTGGCGGTTTTTGAACTGATGACCCAACCGGATCTGGAGATTGGTATCATCATCAACGAGGCCATCATTCTGTCCAAGCGTTATGGGGACAAGAAATCGAGTGCTTTTGTCAATGGGGTTTTGGACCGCCTGGCGCGGGAGGTCCGTCCCCGAGTCGATGGGAGTGACAAGCGTGACGAATGACGCAACGGTGGCATCGCTGGGGGAATTCGGTCTCATCGATCACTGTTTCAAGACTTTGGAGCGGACCGATGTACCCGGGGTGGGGATGGGGATTGGCGATGACGCTGCGGTGTTTCTGGTGCCCAGGACCCAGGATTTGCTGGCAACGACCGATACCTTGGTGGAAGGGGTCCATTTTGTCCGGGACGCCGATCCCAGGGATCTGGGTTGGAAGGCGGTCGCGGTCAATCTGTCCGACATCGCCGCCATGGGAGGAGAACCCCGGTGGTATCTTCTTTCCATTACGCTGCCATCATCGACCCCCCTGGCGTGGGTGGAACGGCTGGCCCTGGGGATGAACGAGGCGGGGGCGCGGTTTCGGGTCACTCTGGCAGGTGGCAACACGACAAGGACGGACGGCCCGATCGTTTTGACCATCAACATGTTCGGCGTTGTCGGTCATGAACGTTCCTTGCTGCGTGCCGGGGCCGCGGCGGGGAATCGGCTCTTCGTCTCGGGGACGATCGGTGATGCCGCGCTTGGTTTGCGTCATCTGCTTGGCGTGGACGAAACCCTCCGGCGGATGGATCCCGCCGCCATCCGGTTTCTGATGGAGCGACACCTGCGTCCGATGCCTCGGACCGACCTGGGACTGACCCTGGTGGACGCGGCCATTGCCCGGGCCGTCATCGATGTTTCCGATGGCCTTCTCGCGGACGCGCAACATTTGTGTCGCTCATCGGGTGTCGGCGCCGACATTGATCTTCGGCGGATTCCCCTTTCGCCACCCGCCCGCCAATGGCTGGAGGGTAGCGAACACGACCGATGGCCACTGCTGTTGACGGGAGGAGAGGATTACGAACTCTTGTTTGCCGTGGCCCCGGGAGCCGCCGACCAACTACCCGCGATCGCCGCCCGGTTGGGCGTGACCTTGACCGAAATCGGCATCGTCACCGATCGCAAGGAGGTCCGCCTTCTGGATAATGGCAACCCGCTTTCCTTCGCCGTTCCGGGGTTCAGACATTTTTGATCGTGACGTGTCACGGTACGTAGCGCGAAGCCCAGCCCGTCGATTCCAGAGCACGTTTGGATAGTGTATTCTGAAAGAAGTTTGCTGGAAAGTAACCGAACCAGACAACCGATCGTACCGTCAATTCTACGGTACCCTGTTTTTCCAGTGTTATCAAGGAATGAAATTCCGAACCTCGAACAAGTTCGAGGAATGGGTCCGCGAACTGTTTTTCCCGGCATTCAAAAATGATATGATGACCTGGAAATGCCGTGATCATCAGGGTTCGCTGCCAGAAGTTGTTGCATGGGTTTCCGGTCGAAATTCGCGCCATCGGGTCGAGAAATGAAATCTTTTCTGTTGTGGATTGACAATCTTTCTCTTCATTATCGATTTTATTTTATCATTGCCCTGCTTATGGTCATGGTGGGCTTGAATGTGTGGCAAAGCGTGGAAATCCATCGACAAACCGTTTCCTCGCGTGACCTGGCCATGGTTTCCCAGGCTGCGTCCCATGCCGAGAAGGCGGCGACATTGTTTGGCCGCCAGGTGCAGGAATGGAAAAATACCCTCATTCGCGGCCATCAGGCGAAGGAACCGGTAAACGAGTTCAAGTATTTCAAGCAGTTCGTCACTGTCGAGGGGAAGGTTCAGGAGGAATTGAAAGAGGTTCACCGCGCTTTTCAGAACCTGGGGGAAGATACCCGGAGTGTGCTTGAGCTGATTGAAAACCATAAAAATCTTGGTCGTCATTATCGTGAAGCCCTCCAGGCCAACCATGTCCCCGGCGACATCCAGTCGATTCCACGAATCGACAAGGCGGTATCGGGAATCGACCGACCGACGGCCCAGGGAATGGATGCACTGGTGGAGCGGATGCGTGGGAGAATCGAATCCCTTCACGGCGGCGCTGTGCAACATGCCGATGAGGTCGAACGCCATCAGCTGGGGTTGGCGCTGATCCTGTTTGTCGGGACAGTGTTTGGTTTGGCGGTCATCGTCCTGTTTCTGCGTTCGATTCTCCACTCCATTGCGCAAATCGAGGATGGGGTTGAACTTTTGAGCCGGGGAGAATTGACGCAACGGCTTCATGTGACCTCCGGCAACTCTTTTGGCCGCATTTTCCTGGGCCTGAACACGATGGCGGACCAATTGTCGCACGTCATCCATGCGGTGTTGCTGCAATCGGAATCGGTCATGTCGGTGGTGGATGAGATGGTTCCGCTCAAGGGGGCCTTGCGCAAGGATTCCAACGACAATCATGCCCTGGCCCGATCCGTGGTCCAGGAAAACGATCGCCTGGACAGGGAAACCAAGGAGCTTAACGACAACATTCTCGATGCCGTCACCAACATCGAGACGGTGTCGCAGGCGGCGCAACAACTGTCGGAGAACGTGACTGCCATTGCCGCCGCGTCGGAGCAGGCCAGCACCAACGTCAACACCATGGCTTCCGCCGCGGAAGAGATGACCAGCAATGTGGCGGGGGTCAACGCCAGTCTTGATCAGGTCAATGTTTCGGTCAACAATGTGTCCCGTTCCGTCGTCGATCTGACCCACTCCCTGGAATCGATCCGGGAACGTTGCCAGCAGGCGGACGACATGTCAGCCCAGGCGAAGCAGAATGCCAGGGAATCGATGGAGGTCATGAACCGTCTGGCCGTTTCCGCCACCGAGATCGGCAAGGTGGTCGATCTGATCAAGACCATCGCCAACCAGACCAACATGCTCGCCTTGAACGCCGCCATCGAGGCGGCCGGGGCGGGACAGGCGGGGCTTGGTTTCGCCGTGGTCGCCAACGAGGTCAAGGATCTGGCACGCCAAACCACCGACGCAACCCGGATGATTCAGGAGAAAACCTCCGAAATCAGGGGATTGGTCAAGGATGTCTCCAAGGCGACCCTGGGCATTACCGAAAGGGTGCAGGAAATCAATGCCGCCAACCAGGAGATTACCAAGGCGGTCGATTCGCAGAATCGTGAGATCAATGGCATCTCCCGCGCCATGGAACAGGTCAGTGCCGCCGCCACCGAGGTCTCCCGCAATGCCCATGAGCTGGAGGCGGCCTCCCAGGAGGTGGCGCGCGCCGCGGTCGAGGCCGCCACCGGAACCCAGGAAATCGCCAGTGCCGCGTCGCGGGTTGCCGCCAATGGTGCCATGGTTGCCGCGGAGAGCACCGCCGCCCGCGATCGGGCCGCCAAGGTGCAGGGGGCTGCCCAGGAAATTTTCGCCTCATCCACCCAGGTGCAGAAAATGATGCTGCAATCGATGCAGCTCAGTCATTACCTGGATGGTTCCGTCGAGTATTCGGGCCGGTTGACCGAAGTGGTCCATGAAACCAGCGATGCCCTCAAAATGGCGGTCGGAGGGGTGCGTATCGAAAAGGCCCGTTTCGATGTCCGGTCCATCAAACTGGCCCACCTTCAATGGCTGGGTCGGCTGGAGCAGGTGATCCGTGGCCGTCTTCTCCTTCGGCCCGAGGAGGTATCGAGTCATAAACAGTGCAAATTTGGACAATGGTATTATGCCGAGGGGACGAACCTGTTCGGAACCATGGAACTGTATGGAGAGTTGGGTAACGTCCACGAAAAGGTCCACAATACCGCTCGTGAAATCACCGCCCTGGTCCACAACGGCAAACATGAACAGGCCCGTTCCGAAATGGATCGTCTCAACAGTCTGCGCCGTGAAATGTTCGAACTTCTCGACCGACTGTATCTGGTCCAGGACGCCACCTCGATCGACCGGCAGATCATGCCCTGGAGCGATAAACTTCTCGTTGGCATTGTCACCTTCGACAATGATCATAAACGGCTGGTGGCGCTCATCAACGAACTCTACAACGGGATGAATCGCGGTATGGGACGAAGCGCTCTGGGGCAGATCCTTCAGGAACTGGTCGATTATACCGCCACTCATTTCAAACGTGAGGAAGAGGCCTTCGATCGCACTCATTATCCCGATACCGAGGCGCACAAACTCCTGCACGCCCGCTTTGTCGATCAGGTCCTCGCGTTTCACAAGCAATTCAATGAAGGGGGGGCCTTCATCGACATGAAACTGGTCAAACTTCTCAGGGAGTGGCTGATTGACCATATCATGGTGACCGACAAGGCCTATGCCAAACATTTACGCAAGGGGGGCGTTCGCTGAACGGGGGATCGGACTGAATGCGTTTCAGTGAAGCCATCGTTATCGATTAACCGAGAGGGCGTGGAACCCGAATCGGTACGGAAAGGATCGAAATTGACTCTTCGTCATGTCGTCATGGGTATTCTTGGCTGTATGTTTCTGGTTATGGGATGGCTTGGGTCTCCGGGGATGGCGTTGGGCCTGGAAATTCGTGACCTTCCGGAAAAAGTGGAGTTGGCGGGGTTTGGCGACACGGGAACGATGGCCGATCTTTTGCGAAAAACGCCCGTTCTGATTGTCGTCGGTTCGCATTCGACCTTTCCCTTGTTGAAGGAGCTTCCTTTTCGATGGGTCGCCCGGGGGTGGAAGATCGATCCGGAACAGTTTGTGGCGGTGGCCGCGGTCGGCAATGCCCCGTGGTTGGTGAAAAAACTCCTGGTCACCTCCAGTTTGAGACAGATCAAGGAGGAACGGGATGCCCGGGGCCGGGGGATCATTCCCAATCTGGAACGATCCCAGGTGATCGTCGATCGCGAGGGAACGTTGGCCGGGGCGTTGGGGATTGCCGCTCCAGGGAACCCCCTGGGGAAGAATGGCTATGCCGCGTACATCGTCGCCCCGGACGGAACCATCTCCCTGCTGTTGCAATCCTCCCTGCCCGAAAAAGAGGAATCCGAGATCGAACTCATTCACGCCGCCGATGCCATTCTTGACAAGGCCGCATTATCGATTAAACCATGAGCAACGATTCGATACCGTCCATGGACACCCATTCCCGGCGGGTTTTTCTGACCGGGGGGACGGGGTATGTCGGAAAACATGTGTTGGCCCGGTTGCTGGTCCAGGGGTGGCATGTGTTTGCACTGGTTCGCGCGGCCAACGGGGACAATGGCCAAAGAATCTTTCGTGCCTTGAAACCATTTTCGGAATGCACCGATCGGGAGATGGCGCGTCTGCATATCCTGATCGGAGATGTCACGCAAACCGATTGCGGCCTGACCGGGGAGACCATCGACCGGCTTCGTGGATTGCGTCTCGACGCCTTCGTTCATTGCGCCGGCCTGACCCGTTTCGAGGAACAGCGGGCACTGGATGTGTACCGGGTCAATACCCTGGGGACACGCGCGGCATTTTCGTTATGTCGCGGACTCGATGTTTCCCTGTTCATTCATGCCAGCACCGCGTTTGTCGCGGGAGATACCACAAGCCCTTTTTATCATTTTGACTTTGATCGCGGGCAAGGCTTTCGCAATCCTTACGAACGATCCAAATTCGAGGCGGAACGGTATCTGTTTTCCGAAGCATCTGGAAGTCCCATCCGTGTGCGCATCCATCGTCTGGCGATCGTGGTTGGCGGATTTCCCCTGGGGGAAGAAGGGGATGTCGGTACTCTGTACGCTTTCCTGAAGGCACTGGAGTTCCTTCATGCCTGTTGCCGGTTGGATCTGGAACAGGGACGGGGACGCATGGAACGGTTGGGGGTGCGGCGGATGGACGATACGTTGTTCATCCCGGTGCGCGTGGCGGCGGTGGCGGAGGTCTGTATCAATCTGGTGGCCATCGACCATGTGGTTGCCGTCGTGGAACGGGAATTGATGCGTCCCGGGACCGATTCCATCCTGGTGCGCCATGTCGTCGCCGCCGAGGGAATCGCCTTGAAGACCCTTCGTGACACTTTTTGCCGCATCATGGGGATGACCGGGATTACCTTTTGTGACCCCGATGATTTTCGCGAGCGTCCCCGTACTTCCCTGGAGGGTCGTTTTCATCGGGCCACCCGTGCCTATGATCCGTATCTTCAGGAAACGGTCCATTTCAGACTCGCCCCCGAAGAGGCGGCGTGGATGCCGCCGGAACCCGTCGATCCCGCCGTGATCGCCCGTCAATTCCTGAGCCAAAGAACGAAACGTCGCGAATGCGTTCATCAGCGTAACGATTGTTGCGGAACCGACCGGGAATTCGATCAGGGGACCGATCGATGCACGGTGCCGATTCCGATGAATCTGGGTCGCCTTGCCCTGGATGCCCTGGGGATCGACGATCCGGAACGCTATTTCGAAGGTTTGGTCCGTGGCGATTTTGGTACCGATTTTTTGCATAAAAACCGCTTTGTCACTGCCTCCATTCGTTTTGTGGTCACCGGTCCTGTCCCGTTTGACCGGACACTTTGTTTTTCACGAGGGGTGGCCCGCTTTCCATCGTCCGGCGAACGGATGATCCCTGAGTGTACCTTCACGCTGGCATTGCCGACCTTTCGAGCCATCGTCCGGTGCGAACTTGATCCCAGGCAGGCCTTCTTTCGTGGTCGGATTCATATTGCCGGCAATCGTGAGACAGGGTTGAAATTTGCCCATCTCCTGAGCCAATACTACGCACGCATCAACGATCATGTGCTCGACGAGGTTGCGGGTCTGGCCTCATGATTCGGAAACTGGCTCAATTCATCGAACGTCGCTTTTTATGGATCACCGTTCTGACCCTGGTGGCGCTTTTGCCCTTTTTCGGGCCTTTGTCCCAACTCAAGGTGGAACATTCCTTCGATGCCTGGATCGATCATGAAGGGGATCTGTATCGAACCTATCAGGAATTCACCCGGACTTTTGGTGGCGATGATACGGTGCTCCTGGTTTTTGGCGTGCATGATCTCCTTGCCAGTCGGCCTGATTCGGTCGATGAGGATTACCCCCGGTCGCCGCTGGAAGACTATCTTGAGGTGATCCCCCGGCTGGCGCGGATGGACGGGGTTGTCGGCGTGATCGATCCCATCGGGGAATGGTTCGGGTCGTCGGGACCTGGGGCTTTGGTCGGGCTTGAATTTTTCGACCCCGATCGGCGGGAGGAATACCGGAAGCGGATGGAACAGCTGTTCCCTGGAAGTATCGGTTTTTTGTTGTCCAGGGATCTGGAAACGGCGGGATTGCTGCTTTTTCTCGATCCCGCGCGCCGGGAGGATCATCCACGAATCCTCGATGCCATCGAACTGGAGTGGCAACGGGTGGGAATCCCGGTCGATTGGGCAGGGGTTTCCTGGTTTTCCAAGACCCTGAGCGCCGCCATCACCCGTGACATGATGGTGGTGGTGACACTGTTGGTCTTTGCGGCGCTGGCGGTCGTCCACTATTATTTTGCAAGTCTTTCCCTGATCGTGATCACCCTGATCGCCATGGGACTTGCCATCGGCTTTACCCTTGGGACGGCCCAGTGGTTCGGGATCCGGATGACCCTGTTTGGGCTTATTCTTTTTCCGCTCGTGTTCTGTGTTGTCCTGACCTCCGTCATTCATCTGTTGTCCCTGCGCGGTCGCGATGGGGTTTATCGTTTTGCCGATGCCTTCTCTTATGTATTCAAGCCGGCGACATCCGCCGCCGTGACCACGGCGGTGGGGGCAATGGCCTTCCTGTTTTCTCCCCAGGAGGCGTTGCGGCATATTGGATGGATTCTCCCTTTGGGGATCATGGTTTCGTTCATTATATCCATGATGTTCATCCCAAGTGCCATGCGCCTGGTATCGGGAACATGGGAACGTGTCGGAGCCGGAAGAGGTTCCGGAGGCGTATGGTTCGGGATGGTTGGCGATCGGTCCATGGCACGGTCGGTGATCGGTGGGACGCTTCTGGTGTTGGCTCTGGGGGCGGCGCTTCTTTTGCCGCGTCTTGTGATCGATGCCAATGCCTTGAATTTTTTCGAACCGACCTCGGACCTCATGCGTTCCTACCGCGCCATCGAGGATCGTCTGGGCGGACTTCTCCGGGTGGAACTGTTGATCGATTGTGGCGGAAAGGGCACGGTGACCGAACCCGTTCGGATCGCGGCCATCGAGGCGTTTCTCGCCGAGGTGCGTCGCTGGCCCCAGCTGTCCGGCAGTGCCGGCGGGGGCGATGTGTTGAGGGAACGTGATCCGGCCATTCGCCATCGCTGGATCAAGCCCGATGAATCGCTCATGCGCGTGACCCTCGGGTTCAGTCAGAGGGAAGACTACAAGCGGATCGAAGCGGATCTTCATCGTTTGTGGCAACACAAGATTCCCACCGGGACCTCCTTGTCCCTTCGCCTGACGGGGCAGTTGCCGCTGATCCTGGCGGCCCAGGATCGTTTGCTCGAAAGTCAGTTCGATACTTTTGCCCTGGTATTTCTTTTGATTTCCTTGTTTCTCGGGCTGGGGCATCGATCCTGGCGTATTTTCGTCCTGGCGCTGGTTGCCAATTTTGTTCCGCTCGTGATCACTGGTGGTCTCATGGTGGTGCTGGGGGTTGCGATCAACAGCATGAATTTTTTCGTGGCCAGCGTCATGCTCGGGGTGATTGTCGATGATACCATGCACCTGCTGCATGCCCTCGATGTGGAACATGGGTTTGACGCGGGGCTGGTTCGTGTCGGGAAGGCGTTGTGGATCACCACCGCGACGGTGTTCATCGCCTTTCTGACCTTGACCGTTTCGCGGATTGTCCCCATCGCCCAGTTTGGCTGGCTTTCGGCACTGACGGTTCTGGTGGCGTGGTTGTGCGATCTGTACCTGCTGCCATTTCTTCTGGCCCGTTTCGCGAGGAGAATCCATGGTCGTCGATCGGGATGAATGGTTGCGTCGCATTCTGGCCCTTCATTTTGACCCGGAGGGGGGCGCCCCCTATTGGCTGGAACGGCAGCGGCAGCTTGGGTTTTCGGTGCGCGACCGGATCGGTTGCATCGACGATCTGGCGCTGATGGGTCCCATGGAACTAGACGTGTTGCGGCACAGGCCAATCGAGGACTTGATTCCCCGTTCCCAGCTTGGCCGCTTTTCCCTGATCACCGCGCAAACGGGCGGTGCGACCGGAATGCCGAAAACCACCGCTTTTTCACAGGACGATTTCGAGGCCTCTTTTGTCGTTCCATTTCTGGAGACGGCCCGGGCGCTTGGGTGTTCCTGGCCATCCGCGGGCCATTGGCTGTGGATCGGGCCGGGGGGACCGCACATCATCGGCAAGGCGGCCCACAGGATTGCCGAACAAACCACCGGTAGCGATCCTTTCAGCGTCGATTTCGATCCGCGCTGGTTTCGCCGCCTGGCCGAACACTCTCTGGCGCGGAAACGTTATCTGGAACATGTTCTGGAACAGGCGCGTAACATCATCCGGGTGCAGAAGATTGCCTGTCTGTTTACCACGCCCGCCATCCTGACGCCGCTGGCCGATCTTCTCTCGACCGACCAATGCGGCGCGGTCACTTTCATCTATCTGGGCGGCATGCGGGTGACCCGGCAGGTTTTTCATGAATACCGCAGCCGCTTTGTCAATGCCACCGTCCTTTCGGGGTATGGCAATTCCCTGTTCGGGGTTTGTCATCAGCGGGGTGAAGTGGAGGAGGGGCTTTGTTATTATCCATCCTCTCCCCAGATCGTTTCCCGGGTGGTGGCGTGGATCACGGGCGTTCCAGGCCCGATCCACTTTTCCCAGGAGGTCGCCTATGGCAGCCGTGGTCAGGTCGTCATGCACCGCTTGCAGGAGAGCGCCTTGTTGATCAATGTCGTGGAACAGGATGACGCCATCCGTGTTCCGCCCCTGCCAGACGGTCCTCCCTGGGATGGATTGGGAGACCCCGGGCGACTCGAACAACGCCATCTGATCGTTGACGATGGCATCTATTGATGGTTGACACATGTCCCAGAGTCTTGATCATACCCTTCTGACGCAACGGATGTTGGAAAAGAAATCCCGTTTTCTCATCCCTTGTGTCTATCATTTCTACAAAAACCCCATGGTGTTGACTCGGGGGGAAGGGGGGTGGCTCTTCGACGATGGCGGTCGGCGTTATCTGGACGGTTATTCGGGGGTCGGGGTCGTCAACTGCGGCCACTGCGAACCCGGAATCGTGGCCGCGGCCACCCGTCAGATGGCAACCCTGCAACACACCACCACCATCTATCTGACCGAACCGATGCTCCTTCTTGCCGAAGCGCTGGCTCGATTTGTCCCTGGGGGGCGGTTGTGTCGTGGTTTTTTCTGCACGAGCGGCAGTGAGGCCAACGAGGGCGCCCTGTTGTTGGCCAAACTGGCGACGGGAAGGAAGGGGTTCATGGCTCTGAGTCGTGCCCTTCATGGACGAACCTGGCTGACGACGGGGGTGACGGGGCTTTCTTTCTGGAGAACCGATCCCGATCCGCCACAAAATGTTCATTTTGTTCCAAGCCCTGTCTGTCGTGCGTGTCCCATGTCGCTGTCGTATCCGGAATGTTCCCTGGAGTGCGCCGAGGTCATCGAGGAGCATCTCCGGCAACATCCCGATGAGGTCGCGGCCTTCATCGTCGAACCGATCCACGGCAATGGCGGGATCATCGTGCCGCCGGAGGGCTATTGGGCACGGGTCCGGGAGATTCTCGACCGCCACGGCGTGCTGTTGATCATGGACGAGGCGCAGACGGGGTTTTGCCGGACGGGAAAACGGTTTGCGTTCGAACATTCGCGAGTGGTCCCCGATATTTTGACCGTGTGCAAAGCGTTGGGCAACGGGTTGCCGATCGCGGCCTTCATGACGACCGATGCCATTGCCGCCACCTATACCCGACCGGGGGCTTCGACTTTTGGCGGCAATCTGGTGGCGTGTGCCGCGGCCCTGGCGACGTTGAACTTCATGGAACGCAACCATCTTGAAGAAAAGGCGGCCCGGACCGGTGAACGGTTGCGGTCCATTCTGCTCCGATTGCAGCAGCGTGTCCCCCTGATCGCCGAGGTGCGCGGCAGGGGCATGATGCTGGGGGTGGAACTGGCCGATTGTGATGGAACTCCTGCCGCGGCGACCTTGGATAATATTTTGGAATCCCTGAAAGATCATGGGGTTCTGGCAGGAAAAACGGGTCCTGGCCGCAATGTGTTGACGCTGATGCCGCCCCTGATCCTCGATGCGTCGCAGATTGACCATCTTGAGGCGGCCCTGGAGCGTGTTTTTTTGGAATCATGAATTCGTCGCGCGATTTTCGAAGGGCTTCGTGAATTGAAAATGGCAATGTCCGAGAAAATGGAACTCCTTGCCCCGGCAGGGAATTGGCAAGCCCTGGAGGGGGTGATCGAGGCGGGGGCCGATGCGGTTTATGTCGCCGAGAAACGCTTTGCCATGCGACAACATGGGGCCTGGCTCAACTTTTCGGCGGACGATCTGACGCGGGTTGTGGCTTATGCCCATGAACACGGGGTTCGGTGTTACCTGGCGCTGAACAACCTGCTGACCGATGCCGAAATCACCTTGCTGACCGAAAGAATTCCCGATCTGATCGCCATGAACCCCGATGCCCTGATCGTTCAGGACCTCGGGGTCATTCGCCTGTTGCACGAAATGGCGCCGGGTCTTTCCCTTCATGCCAGTACCATGATGTCGGTACACCATCCTTTTGCGGCGCAACTCCTGAAAGAATTGGCCGTCACCCGGATCATCGCCTCCAGGGACATCACCCTTCATGAGGCGGCCCGCATTGGGCGCGAGAGCGGCCTGGAAGTCGAATATTTTGTCCATGGCGACATGTGTGTCGCCCAGGGATCGCAGTGTTATCACAGCGGGATCGCCGCCGGTATGAGCGCCAACCGGGGTAAATGCTTGAAATCATGCCGCTGGGCGTGGAGTCTGATCGATCGACGCGATGGCCGGGTCCTGGGGGAGGTGGCGGATCGCCACCTCCTGGCGCGTAATGATTTATGCCTGTACCATCAAATTCCCGAACTGGCCGTATCGGGAATCCATTGTTTGAAAATAGAAGGACGCGCCCGTCCCGCCGAATACCTGATCCCGATCGTCGCGAGCTACCGTCAGGCCATCGACCGTTATTATGAGGACCCAGTGGCCTACCGGACCGATTTTGCCCAATTGAACCGCCTCAAACACCATACCTTGCGCGAGGTCAACACCGGGCATGCCTTTCATCGGCCCGGACCCGGTTCCTCGGGGATCACGGGCAAACGGGAGCCAAGGTTTTTTTCGCTTGTCGTCCAGGAACGGCCCTGGGAAGGGGCTGATGAAGAAGAAATTCCTGGCGGGAGCCTGTCCGGGTTGCCATCAGGGACGCGGCCCGAACTCGTGGTCCGCTGCGGGTCGCCCGAGGGGGCGGAGGCACTGCTCGATGCCCCCTGTGACTGGATCACCATCGGCGGGGAACAGTTTGTCGCCGGAGGACGGAAACGGTGGGGCGGAACATGGATGCGCGAGTGGATGACCGCCGCACGAGGGAAAGGCAAAAAAGTCGGCATCCATGCCCCCCGGATCACCACCGAACGGGAATTCGCGGAACTGGAGCGGTTGGTGGCGGACCTCGGGGATCACCCGCCGGATGAATACCGGATCGCCAACCTGGGGACCCTGGCTTTTTTTCACGACCGTTCCCCGGCGCCGCTCCATGCCGATTATGGTGTCAATGTCTGGAATACCGGGGCGGTGGCGCTGTTGCGGCGGTTGCGGGTCTCTTCGTGGACCCCTGGTTTGGAATTGCCGCTGGCGGGCATTCTGGATCTTGCCAAACGGACGACCCTGCCGCTGGAGGTGATCGTTCATGGGGCCTTGCCGGGGATGTTGCTCGAATATTGTCCCATCGGTGTTCATTTGACCGCGACCTCCCGGAGCGATCCCTGTTCCGGACCGTGTGTCGGCGGGGCCTATGCCTTGCGTGACCGGGCGGGTGGCGTTTACTGGCTCGAAGCGGATCAATACTGCCGCAACCATCTGTTCATGGCCCGAGATCTGTGTGCCCTGGATCGGATCGGATCATTGGTCGCGGCAGGGGTTGCGCGCATCCGCATCGAAGGGGCATTGTACACGCCGGAGATCTTGTCGTCCCTGGTCACCTGCTACCGCCAGGCGCTGGACCGGGTCGCGGCGGGATTGCCTCTGGGCCCCTGGTCCCGCGAACGGATGGCGCGACTGGACCTTCCCCGCCCCTTGACCCGGGGTGTCTTCGGGCACACGATCGAGGCGGTATCACAACCACTGGCGGAACTCCCGACCAACCTGGTCATCCTTCATGATGTCACCCTGGAAAGGAAACCGGCATGAATGCGACTCCCCATTGGCGTTTACCGTTCGCCGTGGCATTTCTGATGGCACTGTCTTTTTTCGGATGGGACCGTGCCGATGCCGTGGAACCCGACTGGGAAGGGTACAAGGTGGTTCTCGAACGTCATGTCCATCCGGGCAGCGTCAACGCGACCCGGCTCAACCGGGTCAAGTATACCGACCTGAAGAACGATCCCGATTTTGCCGCCACGATCCGGTCCATCGCCGCTTTCGACGTCGCCACCTTGTCGGGATCCAGGGAGAAACTGGCCTTTTACATCAATGTCTACAATATTCTGGCACTGAAGATGGTGGCGGATCATTGGCCGGTGAAAAGCATCAAGGATGTCGGATCGCTGTTTGGCCCGGTTTGGAAGAAGGATGCCGGAACCGTGGGTGGCAGAACGGTCACCCTGGATCAGGTGGAGCATGAGATTCTTCGTCCCATGGGCGATCCTCGGGTCCACATGGCCATCGTCTGTGCCTCCGTCAGTTGTCCCGACCTGCGTCGGGAACCCTATGTCGCGGCCAATCTGGACCGTCAGTTGGATGATCAGGCCCGCCAGTTTCTCATGAACGAGGCCAAGGGACTCGTCATCGAGGGTGGCGTTGTCAAACTTTCCCGTATTTTTTCATGGTTCGAGGATGATTTTGGCAACTCGGGTGGTGTCATGGGGTTTGTCCGCCGCTATCGCGACGATCTTCCCAAGGATGCAAAAACAGAGGCGGATCTTCCTTACGACTGGTCGGTCAATGGTGAATGAACGGGCGTGACCGATCGGGGGAAAGGCGGGGAACATGATCAAAGGGTGATGCTCGATCCTTCACGGGCAAGGTGACAGGCGGGTCCGTGGACGGTGACCTCCTTGCGGTCGATGGCCTCCTTGAAGACCCGTTCCAATTCATCGTCGCGGCGGGTCGGTTCGTGATGGGTGAAATGGATCGAGCGCACCTGGGCCGCTCGGCCCAGATCGATGTTGGCGTCAAAGGTTGAATGGCCCCATCCTTTTTTCTGGGGATAGTCCTGGATGGTGTAGGAGGTATCGGCAACGAGGACGTCCGCGCCATGAATGAAGTCGATGATCTCCTTGTTTCTTTCATTGATGTAGCCCTGATATTCCGCCCATTCTTCGTCCTCGGGGAGGTAGATGTTGTAAAGCGGTTCATGGTCACCGGTGAAAACGATGCTTTTTCCATGGCATTCGAGGCGGTAGCCGAAGTTGAGAACCGGATGGTTCATCAACATGTTGCGGACGGTGACGCTGCCAACCTGGATGCTTTGGCGTTCCTTGAGGGTGGTGTAATGGATGGTGGCTTTCAGTTCCGCCTCGCGGACCGGGAAATGACAGTATTCAAACTGCCGCGACAGAATCTGGCGTATGTTTTTTTGACCGACGGGGTCGAAGGCGCCATGGATGTGGATGATGTTTCCGGGGATGAAGGCGGGGATGAAAAAGGGAAACCCCTGGATGTGATCCCAATGGGTATGGGTGAGAAACAGGTGGGCCTCGATGGGAAGTTCGGCAAACAGGGTCTGGGCCAGTGGGTAGATGCCGGTCCCGGCATCGAGGATGATCAACTCTCCCTGGTCGCCGCGTATTTCCAGACAGGTTGTATTGCCCCCGTAGCGCAAGGTTCCCGGTCCCGGAACGGGAATCGAACCGCGGACGCCTCTGAAGGTCAGTTTCATGAGTGATTCTCGAACGGGGTCATGAAACCATTCTCCCAAACGGTGGTCAACCTCATGGCATGATCGATTTCATCGGCGAAGAGTCCCAGCTCGGTGGACAGTCCTTCCAGATCCTTATTGAACAGCGCAACCATCGTCGCGGGAAGGACCACCTTCCGGGAGGGACGGCCTGAATGATCCCGGTCCATCGTTTGCGCAATCATGTTGGCGGCGTACACACAGGCCAGAAGCGGATTTCCGGCGCATCGGTCGGCCTCGTGATGCCCGCCCATGCTGTGTACGATCAGTTCCGGCAGTTGCCATTTTCGGGCCAGGGTGTCGCCGACGAGCGTGTGGGTGGTTGCGAACTCCTGCCACTCCAGGGCGACGAATTGTTCTTCTTCCAGATCTTCCCGGTCTTTCCGACGCAGAAGTGCCGTATAGCGTTCCGGAAACAGCCGGTGAAGGGCTATTTTGCCAAAATCGTGCAACAATCCCGCCACATGGCAGTCGGTGGCGTCGCGTTCCGAAAACCCGAGACCTCGTGCCAGTTTTTTTGCGATGATGGCGGTCGTCAGGCTGTGACGGTGGACCAGGGTAAGCGGTCCTGTCGCGGGGTCGGCCCCGGCGATCAGTTCCATTGGGGCGATCTCCAGGGCAAGGTTTTTGACGGTGTTGACGCCAAGAAAGACGACCGCCTGCTTGACCGACAGAATCTTGCGCGTCAGACCGAAATGATCGGTGTTGACCAGGCGTATCAGGTGGAGGGTCAGGATCGGGTCCTGTTCGATGACCCGAACCCACGTCCGGGGCGGGCAATCGAGGTCGTTGGCCAGTTGCAGGATGCGATAGCCGCTGAGTGGAAACGCCGTGATCGATTCCATCAGCGAAAAAAGATCGGGTTCGGTGGTGGCCATGAGCGTTGCGGGTGGAGGATTTTTGCCAGGGTGAGCCGCCGCGATGTTCGATGCGTCGGATCGGAATGTTCGGAAACGTACCTCTGAATCTTGATGGTTTCATGGATTGTCGCGGTATTCAAGAATAAAGACGTTCCGTTGCGTGCCGATTGTGTATGAAACCTGCTGAAGGGATCTGCCATGATGCATACTGTCGCTGCCAAAGGTGAACGCATGCACCTTCCCGGCAACACACCCAATGCCCTGTCCGGGGCAAAAAGCAGTCATGCGCAGGGAGAATGTGCTTCAACATCACCATCTTTCCGTATCATCAGGGCATGATGGAGAACATGATGGACGCCACCGCAACCGCCATAGAGGCACAAGCCCGAAAATTGAGTCCATCGGCGCGTCTGGAATTGGTGGACGCCATTCTGAGCAGCCTGGACGAACCGGATCGGGAAATGGATCGGCTGTGGTCCCAGGAGGCCGAGGAGCGTCTGGCGGCCTACCGGCGGGGGGAGATGAAGGCGATCCCCCTGGATGACGTCCTGGCCAAATATCGATGATCCGCTTCCTTGAAGCCGCCCAGAGGGAACTCGACGAAGCGGTGGCGTTCCACGAAGGGCAGGTCATCGGTCTTGGCCGGGCGTTCCTGGCCGAAGTGTTGGTGGCTCTGGAACTGGTGCAGCGCTACCCGGAGGCGTGGCACCCCTTCGGCACCAACGCCCGGCGTTGTCGTTTGCGGCGTTTTCCCTACGGGCTGATCTACCATGCGGACGGATCGGACATTCTGATCGTCGCCGTGGCGCATTTGCATCGCCGCCCCGAATACTGGCGCGACCGTTTGAAAGGGTGACTGGAGTTTCCGTTTCCCCTCGCCTCCGGGTTCCAGCGCGGATCTGGCAATGCCCGCGCGATTTTCCCAGGCCGGGATGGTGATCAAACCTTGAAAAGCGTCGATAAGGTTTCTATTGTCATTCCTTCGAAAAGTGACTGTTTCCCGATAACCTGTTCGAGGTGCCAGGATGTTCGACCTGATCCGTGATGCGCATGCCCAGGGGGGGGCCACCGGCAACGAAGCGGCCATCGGCAACATCATCTTCATGGTGCTGCTGTTCGCCATTTTTTATTTTCTCCTGATCCGACCGCAACAAAAGCAGCAAAAGGCGCACAAGGAAATGTTGCAGAATCTGCAACGTGGCGATTCGATCCTGACGGGCGGCGGATTGCTCGGCAAGATCCATCGGATCGATGAAGATACCATCACCGTCGAATTGGGCGAGGTGGAGGTCGGTGACAAGACCTTTCGGCCCCTCCGGGTCAAGGTGCGGCGCGGCACCATCTCCCAGGTGACCGCCAAGGCGGGAACGCAACCCGCGGCGGACGACAAGGAAGAAAAGGAAGGGAAGGAAGGGAAGGGATCGACGTCTTCCGGATCATGAAGACTCTGGTGACATCAAGGCATTTTCCGGAACTGTCGGCGTCGGTTGCGTCCCGCGGCGTGGGCAAGGGCCGAAGGGGGACACGATGATGCCCTCCCCGCGCAATACAATGGGTGGACAATGAAACAACTTCCCTGGTGGAAGCCGGCGGTGGTCCTGCTGGTGACTCTGGTTTCCCTCCTCTATTCCGCCCCCAGCCTGATGGGTGGGGTCCCTTCCTGGTGGCCGTCATGGTTGCCGCGGCAGGTCATTGCCCGCGGGTTGGATCTTCAGGGAGGATTGTACCTCCTGTTGCATGTCGAATCGGCCAAGGCGGTGGAACAGGCGGCGGAAAACATGGTGGACGATGTCCGCGCCATCATGCGCAAGGAAAAACTTCGCTATCGCGGCGTCGAACATGCGGGTGGTACCGACGGGGTCGTCGTCAAACTGTCGCAGGCCGCCGATGTCGAACCGGTCCGCAAGGCCCTGGCGGCGGAAATCGTGAACGTCGCGTTTGCCACCGCGCCGGACGGGCTGGCCTTGACGTTGACAATTTCGGAAAACAGTCAGAAGGAAATCAAAAGTTTCGCCGTTGAACAGTCGATCCAGACCATCCGTTCGCGCATCGATCAATTCGGCGTGGCGGAGCCAACCATCCAGAAACAGGGAGAAGACCGCATCCTGGTTCAGCTTCCCGGCTTGAAGGATCCGGCGCGGGCCAAGGGGCTCATCGGTCGGACGGCCCGCCTTGAATTCAAGATGGTCGATGAAAAAGGCGACCTGGCCGGGGCCATCGAAGGGCGCATCCCTCCCGGGGACATCCTCCTGTATGGCGAACAGTTCGACCGCGCCAGTGGCAAGAAGACCCGTCAACCCTACCTGCTCAAGAAACGGACCGTCCTGTCGGGGGATCTCCTTACCGATGCCCGGGTCAACTTTGATTCCCAGTTCAACGAACCCTACGTCTCCATCAGCTTCAACAGCCAGGGAGGCCGCAAGTTTGGTCAGTTGACGGGTGAACATGTGGGAGAACGGATGGCCATTGTTTTGGATGGGACGGTCTACTCGGCCCCGGTGATCCGCGAACGGATCGATGGCGGTCGGGCGCAGATCAGTGGCAGTTTCACTACCGAGGAGGCCCACGACCTGGCGATCATCCTCCGCGCCGGCGCCCTTCCCGCGCCGGTCACCATCATGGAGGAACGGACTGTCGGGCCGACCCTGGGGCGGGATTCCATCGAGCAGGGATTGCTTTCAGTGTTGATCGGTGGCGCCCTGGTCGTCCTTTTCATGGGGATCTACTACAAGGGGTCCGGCTGGCTGGCCAACGTGGCGGTCGTGCTCAACATTGTCGTCCTTCTGGCCATCCTTGTCTGGATCCAGGCCACCCTGACCTTGCCGGGGATCGCCGGCATGGTCCTCCTCATGGGGATGTCGGTCGATGCCAACGTCCTGATTTTCGAGCGCATTCGCGAAGAATTGCGCCTGGGACGGACTCCTTTGGCCGCCATCGATCAGGGATACGATACCGCCTTTGTCACGATCCTCGACTCCAATCTGACGACGTTGATCACCGCCCTGGTTTTGTTTCAATTCGGGACGGGACCGGTCAAGGGATTTGCCGTGACCCTGTCCATCGGTCTGATCGCTTCCATGTTCACCGCCATTTTCGTCACGCGGGTGCTGCTGGCCATGATCGTCAAAAACCGGCGCCTGAAATCCTTGAGCATCTGATGGCGATTTCCTCGATTTGACTAAGGAACACCGATTGCCCCATGGAACTGATCTCATCGAAAATCCATCTTGACTTCATTCGCTGGCGCTGGGCCGCTTTTCTCGTCTCGGGCCTGATGATCGTTGCCAGCGCCATTTCCTTGATGTTGCAGGGAATCAATCCAGGGATCGACTTTGCCGGCGGCACCCTGGTCCAGGTGCGCTTCGTGCAACCGCCCCAACTCCACGAAATCCGTGCCACCATGACCCGACTTGGCCTGGGTGATGTCGTCATCCAGGAATTCGGCGCCCGCGAGGAAATCATCATCCGCGTCGAAAAACAATCCGATGACGGAGGGAAGTCGAGCCAACTTGCCGAGCAGATCGTCAAAAGCCTGGAACCCCTGGCGGGCCAGGGGAATGTCGAACTGCGGCGGGTCGAGTTCGTCGGACCCCAGGTCGGCAGCGAACTGGCGGAACAGGGGGCGCTGGCCATGGTGTATTCCATGGTGGCCATTCTTATCTATGTCGCCTGGCGATTTGAGCTGCGATTTTCCTACGGGGCCATTCTTGCCTTGATTCACGATACCTTCGTAGCCGTCGGCCTTCTTTCTCTGCTACGCATCGAATTCACTTTGGTGATCGTCGCCGCCATCCTGACGTTGGTCGGGTATTCCATCAACGACACGATCGTGGTATATGATCGGATCCGGGAGGAAATGAAACGTCGCAAGAAACAGGAACTGGCGGAGGTGATCAATATTGCCATCAATCAGACCCTCTCACGGACCATCATCACCTCGGGGACCGTTCTGCTGGTGCTTGTGGCCTTGTTTTTCTTCGGTGGCGAGGTGATCCACGATTTTTCTCTGACTCTTCTTTTCGGCATCATCGTCGGGACCTATTCATCCATTTTTGTGGCGAGTCCGATTGTGTTGTTGTTCGAGAAAAAAGGAATGAAGGGGGGCTCCACTTCGGTCAAGGCAAAGGAAGCGGTTTCATGAGCGGTACCGACGATTATCAATTGCGGTTTCATGTGGCCGACCCCCGGTTTTCCGCCGAGGAAGACCGGATCCATGATCAGGCCATGGCGGCGCTCGCCGTGGCGCTGGAACAAAAAACCCCATGGAACAGGATGGCCGACTGTCTGACCATGGTCGCCAGTGAGGAATTCCGCCAGGTCATTCTTGATGATTTCGTCAAGATTACCCTGGCGGCACGCCATTTTCAGAATTCGGAAGGATTGAAACAGATTGCCAAAAGCACCGGGATTCCCATGGATCTCCTGATCCGTTCCAAACAGGAAATGATCCGGGAGGTCGAAGAGGCTTCGGTCGCTGCGTACCATCTGACCCAGAAGGGAGGAGGAAAGTCGTCCAACACGCACTGATGGCGGTGACGTTCGTTTGGTGGACGGCGCGTGTTGGGGGCAGGTCGGACCTGCCTCGAATCGGTTCCACCCTGATGCATCGGGGCGGATCACTTCTTGAAACGGGATCCTTTCATTGGCTCGAATACTGATCATAGACGATGATGAGAACATTCGTGCCTATCTGCGCGCCATTCTTGAGGGGGAGGACGGACACGAACTTCAAGAGGCCCGCGATGGGGACGAGGGGATTCACTTGTACCGCAAATACCGCTTTGATCTGGTGATCACCGACATCCTCATGCCGGTCAAGGATGGGGTCGAGTTGATCATGGAGATGACGGAAAGTTTTGCCGACGCCCGGATCATTGCCATGTCGGGAGGAGGGCGGGGTCTGGATGCCACCTTCAATCTGGACATGGCCAGGGATTTCGGCGCTCTGAGGGTCATGAGCAAGCCGTTTTCGCCGGAAGAGGTCCGCAAGGCGGTCTCCGAACTTTTGCCGGCTCCATAAAACCGTCCGTCAATTCGTCGTTTTTTCCGACCGATGGCGGATGCGGCGGCTTTCTTCACGGACGGCGGCGATCAGGACGGGAACCTTTTCCGGATCGATGCCGGGTTCCATCCCATGGCCCAGATTGAAGACATGGCCGTTGCGGTTTCCCATTGATTCAAGGACCTTGATGACCTCCATCCGGATCCTTTGGGGGGCTGCGTTGAGGACCGCCGGGTCAAGATTTCCCTGAAGTGCGACTTTGGCTCCCAGACGGGTCCGGGCCTGGTCCAGGGGCGTTGTCCAATCCAATCCGACCACGTCGCATCCGGAGGTGGCGATCATCTCAAGATAGCCACCGCAACCTTTGGAAAAGACGATGACCGGGACCTGGGCGCCCGTGGCATCGTGTCGTTTGAGACCGGCAATGATACGGGCCATCGGTTCCAGGGAAAAACGACGATAGGCTTCGGGTCCCAAGACTCCGCCCCAGGTATCGAAAATCTGGACCGCTTTGACACCGTGGTCGATCTGCGCGTTAAGATAGTCGGTGACGGCGTGAACCAAACGTTGCAGCAGTTGGTCGAGCAGTCGGGGGTCGTCATAAAGCATGGTTTTGATCCGGGCAAATTTTTTGCTCGATCCCCCTTCGATCATGTAGGTCGCCAAGGTCCATGGCGAGCCGGAAAAACCGATCAGGGGGATGGGATCGGGGAGGTGTTTCACGAGCAGATCGATGGCCGCCAGAACATAACCCAGATCCTTCCCGGGATCGGGCTCGCGCAAACGATCAAGATCGCCAGGCCGGATCAGGGGATGGGGCAGATGGGGACCTTCACCGTCAAGAAAATGCAGTTCCATTCCCATCGCTTCCGGGACGACGAGAATATCGGAAAACAGGATGGCGGCGTCGAGACCGAAACGGTTGATGGGTTGCAAGGTCACCTGTGTCGCCAGTTCGGGGTTTTTGCACAGAGCCAGGAAACTTCCCGCCTGGCGCCGGACTTCTCGATATTCGGGCAGGTAACGTCCCGCCTGGCGCATCAGCCAGACAGGCGTCTGGGGGACATCAAGGCCCAGACAGGCGCGTAAAAACAAGGATCGCGGCTCGGAAGGTATGTTCATTGGATCAGGTTCCTGCCTGCCTGTCGCTCAGGGGGTTGATTGGCTCGATCTTGAAGGATACCCATGAGTTACCATCCATTGCAAGTTTCATCCGCTTTCCTTGTCGTCAATTTTCCCGGTGTGTTTTCCTCGACTTTTCTTGGGCGATCATGGACGGATACGGTCACCCGGGGTCGATTCTCGGTTCTTGGACAATCCCCAGGATGACATGATAGCCTGGGGTCCGGAACCGTTTGAAAGGATGAAACGGACTTTGAACAGGTTTGTTGGTATTCATTCTGCCTGTGATTGAGGCTGGAAATGAGAATCTTCCGTATGGGGGCAGTGGCGGCTTTGGTATTGCTTTCTTCCTGTTCTTCGGGGGAGGAGAACAAAAATACCGGGGAGGGAACCATCATCGATCGAATCCGCGTGGGGTCGGGGGGGCTGGAAGGAAAGTTGCACCGGGCAGGAACTTCGATTTGCCAAACCCTTGCCAAAGAAAAGGAGACGGCGACGATTCCTTGCGAAACGTTGGTCAGCGACGGTTCGACCCATAATCTCCTGGCGTTGCAGGAGGGAAAGATTGAACTTGGTCTGGCCCGGGCCGATGTCGTGTATCGGGCATGGCACGGTCAGCCTCCCTTCCAGAAAGGATTTTCCAATCTCAGGGTTTTGTTTTCGTTGCATCAGGAGGTCGTAACCCTGATCATCCCCAGGGATGCCGCCATTTCCACCTTTCGCGGCATCGAGGGAAAGAAGATCCATGTCGGCGTTGCCGAACCGGATAATGAACGGGTGGTGCTTGACGTTCTCAAATCATGCAACCTGTCCACTTCCGACCTGACACTTGTCGATGACGGAAAATTGACCCAGTTGTCGAGCGGGATGAAAAATCATGCCGTTCAGGCCTATTTTTCCCTGGCCAGCCATCCCGATGAGGCATTGACCCGGCTTTCCCTGGAACATTCCCTGGCGATTCTTCCCCTGACCGAACCCTGCATCGAAAAAATGGTGGACGAGCGGTCCTATTATGATAAAAGTGAAGTCCCCGGAGAACTCTACCGGGGGGTCAAGGCTCCGGTTCCCTCGTTCGGAATCCGACTCCTGGTCCTGACGACCATCGATGTTTCCGAAAAGGCGGCCTATCGGATTGTCAAGGGGATCTTCGATCATATCGAAGAGCTGCGTCAATCCAATCCGCTTTTCCACCGACTCTCTCCCAAGGTGATGTTGCCCCAGTTCAGTGTTCCCTACCACAACGGTGCATTAAGATATTTCTCCGAGAAGGGATGGTTTCAACCCGAGGGAAAATGAGTTTGTTTTTTTCTTGAAGGAATTCCCATGGGGAAATCGCTTCTGCTCCAGACAACGGCAACCTTTCTCGATCTCATGGGGAACGGAAAGATTTATCGTGTCCCCCCGTATCAACGGGATTATTCCTGGAACGAGGAGCAATGGGAAGATTTATGGAATGACATCATCGAGATGCATGGAAATCTGGATGTCAATCATTATATGGGGGCGCTGGTCCTGGAGGGGATCTCCGACCGTGAGTTCCGGATTATCGATGGTCAACAACGTTTGGCGACATTGAGTCTGTTGGCCCTGGCAGTGCTTGATCGATTGCAGACCCTGGTAAAGGAAGGGATCGAACCCGAACAGAACCGGGAACGTTCTATTGGGCTGCGCGGTCGCTTCATTGGCGAAAAAGATCCCGCTTCCCTGGTCGAAAGCAGCAAGCTGTTCCTGAATGAGACCGACAACGGTTTTTATCAGGACTACCTGGTTCAGGGACGAAGACCAGCCAACATTCGCCGTTTGCCCCATTCCAACCGTTTGTTATGGGAAGGTTTTCTCTTTTTTTCGTCAAGGCTTGCGCGGGAAGAGTCCATGCAGGGGAATGGTTTGGCCCTGGCGCAACTGCTCAATGAAACGGTGGCGCGCCAGCTTCAGTTCATTTGGATATCGGTGGACAATGAGTTGAACGCCTATACCGTCTTTGAAACATTGAATGCCCGCGGTCTTGAACTTTCCGCAACCGATTTGCTTAAAAATTATCTGTTTTCGCGAATAAAAGCCAAGGCCGATCTGGAATCCCTGCAAAGGCGGTGGCATGACATGATGGGTGTTTCAGGTCAGGAAAAGTTTCCGGAATTTCTTCGTTATCATCTGCTCTGTGACATTCCCAAGGTCAGGAAACAGCGTCTGTTCAAGTTGGTACGGGATCGGGTCGGGACGCCCGCAGAGGTGTTTGGCCTGATGGACAGCCTTGAACACCGGGCGGAATTGTTTTCCGCGGTCTTCGATCCGCAGCATGAGTATTGGTTGGAACGCCCCGAATGCCGACCGGAAATCGAGGAGTTGCGTTTGTTCCGGGCGCAACAGATGACGCCTTTGGTATTTGCCGCATGGGAAAAGTGTAGCCGTGAAAATTTTAAATCCATTCTGAGGATGATCTCGATAATAACATTCCGTTTTACGATTGTCAGCGGTTTGAATTCCAACGAACTGGAGCCTGTCTACCATAAAGCGGCAAAATTTATTCTTGATGGGGGTCGGGGAACGCCAGAGGCGGTGTTTGTTCATTTACGTTCGGTGTATGTAGCGGACGGCACGTTTCAACAAAATTTTTCCACGTTGTCCCTTCCGACGAAAGGAAAACAAAAATTGGCCAAATATATTTTGGCCAAACTGGAAACCGATCGTTCGGGAATGGCGTGTGACTATCAAACGGATCCGGGAACCATCGAGCATATTCTTCCCGAGAACCCCCTGGAGGTCTGGGGGGAGATGTTTGATGAATCATCATGGGATGAGGCGCGGTATCGTCTGGGCAACATGACGCTGTTGGAGTCGAAGGCGAACCGGCTGATTGGCAATTCGGATTATTTGGAAAAATTGAAGGCTTTTAAACAGAGTCGGTACGCCCTGAGTCGTGAGGTGGCGGAGCTGGCTCCTGTGGAGTGGACCCCGGCCCTGTTGGAAAAACGACAACAGGCGATGGCCCGAAGGGCGGTGCAAATCTGGAGGCTTTCCTGCGCGCATTGAAGGAAATGTAACGGCCCAGGTCCCCTCCGGGTTCAATTATTGAAAGAAAAAAGGGGTCTGGGGGCAATCCCCCAGCCCCCTTTTTTCTTTCAATAATTCCGATCACTCTTCCTGGCGTTTTCTCCGGTCCACGATTTCGGGGGCATCGATGGGAAAGTGCCGCACCCGTTCCAGGATATAGCCCAGGCAATCCTGTCGGATGATGCGCTGGTCCAACGTCAGCATGGCGGGGACGAACGGGCGTGTCGTGATGAGTCTCGACCCCTCCATGCGGAAAAAACGATGTGCCACGTCGGCGCCGCTCCGATCGACCACCTCCAGAATGGGGCCAGGTCCCAAGGGGTCCAGGGCAAAGACCGTGCCCTCCGGTAACCGTTGAAAATTCTGCCGCGGCGGATCAAGCAGGAAACATAAATCCTGTTGATGATTCGGGTCAAACCCGAAGGGGCGTTCTCCGGGAACCTTGAGCATGGCGACAATCTGGAACAGGTCAAGGTTTTCCAGGGGACCGGGGTCGGCGGGGATGGATTCCAGACGAAGCAGTCGATCGAGGAAACGGACGCTCCGTTCCACCCCCTGGGGATTGTCGGGAAGGCCGCATTCGATGGTGACGGCGGGGCAATGGTCGGCGAAGGCGGAGGTCAGGGAGGACTGGGGCTGAAGAAAAAAAACAAGTTTGTCACTGAACATGCGTCCCAGGGCAAGATTACAGGGGGCCAGACGGGCAACCATGGCATATTCGGGATTGGCGGCGGAGTTGTTGTGAATGTCGATGGCGGCGAACACCTCCCGGCGAACCATGTCACTCAGAACCTCCCCGGCCATGATGAATTCCGCGCCCCCCTCGCCACACCAGATGCGGTTGAAGTCCGGTTGGCCCTCCAGATGCCGCCGCCTGTCCCTGGCCGCCGCGACATTGCCGATCAAAATGGAAAGGGCGCGTGGCAGAGGGCGCCCGGAATGGCGTGAAAGAAGATTCTGGATGGCGACGAACCCCGTCGTTTCGTTACCGTGCAACAGAACCGAAACGAACAAGGGGCGCGGGTTGATTCCAGGGAGGTGACAGAGTGTCGGTCCCGGCAGAAACTTGTGGAGGTCGTGGGCAGGGGTGGAGAGAAGGGGTGCGGGAAAATGATCGCGAATGGTGAGCATCAGAGGGTCCATCCATGTACCGGCGTCATGGCGCGCTGACGTTCGAGATAGGCCAGGGTAAGGGCCCCCATGTCCTTGCCGTGCCGTTCCACGAAGGCGCGTTGCCATGCCGCCCCATTCTGTCCCGTGCGCAAGCGGCCCTCGATGATTCCCAGAAATTCATCACGATCGGCGGCGTCGAGACCGGCGCGATCCAATCCCCTTCGGGCCAGGGGCAGGAGGTCCCGATAGAGCAACTCCCGCAGTGAAACGCGATTTCCCTGAAGCCAGAGGATGGAGGCCTCCAGCCCATGCCGTGCCGCAAGATAGAAGCCTGTCTGGGCTTCGAAGAAGGGAATGACCCGCTCCGGCGGCGTTTCAAGCTCCGACAGGGCATGGACCAGACCGTAGAACAAGGCGGCGTTGGCCATGCAATCCATGACGGTGGGGCCGGCGGAGGTGACCCGGTGTTCCAGACGCAGATGGGGACGTCCCTGGGAATCGAATCCGACCAGAGGTCGATTCCAACGCCAGATGGTGCTGTTGTGCATGCGGACATGATGCATGTGCTCCGGGCGATCGTTGGCGGTGATCGGGAGCAGCGGCGGAAAGGATTGCTGGTTTTCCAGGAACAATTCCAGCAACGAATCGCGGACATAGTTGTGGCCGAAATCGACCCGGGGCAGGGGGCCGCTCAGGGCACGGTCGCGGCCCAGGGGAACCGATTGCTCGAAGACCGGAATACGGGTCTCGTCCCAGAGCGACTTGCCAAACAGAAAGGGGGCGTTGGCGGCGATGGCCACCATGGGGGCCGAGGCGATCAGGGCGGCATTGTACATGCGCACCGCCTCTTCCTGGTTGACCTGCAAATGAATCTGAAACGATGTGGTCGCCGCCTCGACCAGGATGTCGTGATGTTCCAGCCGCAGATGTTCCCGTCCGGAAATGTTGATCTCGAACGGGGTGTCGCCATGCATCCGGATCACCTGTTCGTTCAGGGCCATGTAACGGCTGATCGGGGTCATGTTGCGAAAGGTGAGGTCCTCGAAGGAGACGGTGGGGAGGATGCCGATCATCATGAGTCCCATCTCCATCTCCATGGCGATCCGATCACAGGTGGTCCAGGTCGTTGCCAGGGAATCGTGCATCCGGCGCAGGGCATCGCCCCTGAGGGGGCGTTCCTCGGTATTGAACTCCACATTGAACAGCGACAGCTCCGGAACCAGGGGATAGTCGCCCAGCCGTTCCAGAAACGCCTGATTGCGCGGCGCCGGATTCCCGCCCGCATCCACGAGCCACGCTTCCAGTTCGAATCCGCCCCAACCCTGATCGTGCAGAAACCGACGCTCGGCAAACCAGGTCGCCAACAGATCCGTTTCCCGAGACAGTCGCGAACCGAAGAGAAAAAAGTCGAAGGGATTGAAACGGCTCGCCTTTGTTTCACTGTTCATTGCTTCTCCTTTCCCATGCCGACCAGAAGAAGTATGCGTGACAACAGGGGCTTTTTGGTATCGGAAATGGCCTCCATCAGATCCCATAATCCCTGGGATTGAATCAAGGTAAACAGCAGAATGATGGCCGAGGAGATGAAGGTCAGGAAAAACAATCCCCAGCGGATCCAAAGGGGCGCGGTGGTTTCGTCGATGGTGTTCATGCCCAGAAATCCGGTGGTCAGGGTGCCGATGAGGCTGAAGGCGGTGACCACGGTCAGTTGGGTGACTGTTTTCGACTGGCGCCGCTGCATGTCGCTGTCGAGGTATTGACTCATGTCGCGCAGTTCTTCCTTGGTCTCTTCGTAAAGGCTGTCGTTGCCAAGGTTTTTGCCGCAGAGGCGAAACAGGGATTGAATGTCGGTCCGTTCCGAGATTTCATGAAACCAGTAACGATGCGTAAAGCGGAGAAAGGCTTCGAAGCAATTGTGGATTCGATGGCGAAACGTGCGGAACGACTGACTCTGGCGGACATCGAGGTCATGGATGGCATCGACGAGTTGGTCCGAGAAGATCAGCAGCGAGGCCCGATGAAGATGGGCGATGAGAAACAGGATGAAATATTGATGGCGGAATTGCGCCAGCATGCCCCGGTTGCCGTTGATGAAATAACTTGCCTGGGCGTCGCCGACCAACAGCATGGTCCGGCCATGACAGAGAAACCGGCAGTTGGGCCCTTCCTCGGTATTGCTCCAATAGCGGTCGAAGCAATAATTCGCCTCGAAATGGATGACATCGGGATCATTGCGCGGTATGGGTTCATCGGGATGCAACGAATCGGCCATCCCCAGTCGCAACCATTGATCGCGGGTCAGCGAACGGGGATCGTCGAGGGCGACAAAGGCCATTTTCGGCATGTGATGGTTTTCGATCTGATGAAACCGCAACATGCCTACCTCCCCGGAGACGGCAAAAACAAGGGGCAGAAGCAGAAACGACCAATGGGCCGCTGTCGCGGGGACCCGGTGCTGTTTGGTGAAGGTGAGAAACTTGGACCGGTCGCCGAAATCGGAGGTCATCAACGATTCACCCGCAGGCCCCAGCCATTCGGCGACGGGGACGTTGTGAATTCCCAGTCCGTCCTCGTTCCATCCCGTGGGGTAGGCGCGACCGAAGCGGTAGAGCAATTCCTGGATCGTCGCCAGGGGCAGGTCGTTGCCACTGACCTCGACCTTCAGAAAGACAAGATCGATGTCGTCGAAAAAAAATAGATCGATGCTGTCCACCGAAAGCTGGATCGGAGGATGTCCCACCCGCGGGACCACCCGCAGGGTTGTGACATCCCGGCGGCGAAAAATCTTGACCGCGGCATCGCCGGGATGGTCCTCCTCGCCGTGGATCCATGGCCCGCGGTTTTCACCATAGAGAAAACGACGGACGTAAGGGAGAAACACCGAGAATTCCTTGTAGTAGATCTCCTGGAAGCCACCGGATTCATTGCCAATTTCATCGGCCATCCGCATCCACGGCGATCCCCTGCGGATGTCGTCGAAGAACTGCCAGTGACTTCGGGACTCATCCTCGGGCAATGGAATCAATTGGAGGGGCCAGAGGAGAATCTGGCGGAATTGCCGAACTCTGTTCGCGGCCTCGCTGGGAATGATCATGATGGAATTCCAGGTGCTGGAGTCTGCCGTGGCGATCGGAACGACCCTGCTTTTTCGCAGTGTTCACGCTTGCATTAACAGGAGATTGGCCATCGCTGTCAATGGGGGACATCGCCGATTCGCAAGAATTGTTGATGCCTGTCAACAACCAGGGTGACCACGGCTTGATGGAATGGAGAAAGGTACGTAATATTTGAATGTTACAGGCATTCCCGTGTCGCATTGACGGGGAAGGGCGATTGCGGGGTCCGGGAGGTCGGATGTGTGATCGCAGGTCGTCGAAAAGAAGGGATCCAACGTTTGGACATATCGATTCTGTTGTCGGTTCTGGCGGTGGGCGTGCTCCTTGGCGTTCTGGGAACCCTCCGGTTTGCACGGCGCCACGAACATTCTGTTCCGTTCAGGGGGTATTGCCCAACGGTCGATCACGAAATCCGCCGGCGGGCGGCCATGCTGGAACTGGTTTTGGACACCATTCCGGTGCGGGTGTTCTGGAAGGATCCCCAGGGGCGTTATCTTGGATGCAACCGGCTGTTTGCCCTGGATTCGGGACATCAATCCTCGCGAGAGGTCGTCGGCAAGACCGATCGGGAGATGCCTTGGAGTCGGGATGCGGAGGAATACCAGCTGGAGGACCGCAAGGTTCTCGATTCCGGGACGTCACTGATGAACATGGAACGGGTGCGCCGCACCTCCAGTGGCGAGCGACAATGGCATCGGACCAGCAAGGTATTGCTTCCGGGGCCGGGTGGCGAAACACTGGGGGTCCTGGGGATCTACGAAGACATTACCCGGCGCAAGGAGATCGAAGGGTGCCTGCGGGAACAGGAAGCACGCATGCGCATGGTGCTCGACAGCGCCGGCGACGGCATCATCACCATCAACTGTCACGGCATCATCGAATCGTTCAACCGGGCCGCCACGCGCCTGTTCGGGTACTCTTCCCGGGAAGTGATCGGGTTGAACGTCCAGTGTCTCATGCCGGAACCGTTTCGCGAGCGACACGACGAACATATCGAACGCTATATTCGCACCGGTGTCGCCCACATCATCGACCATGGTCGGGAGTTGCGTGGCCGGCGCAAGGATGGGACGGAATTTCCTCTGTTTCTGACCGTCAGTCGGATCGAGATCGGTGGCGAGTTTCTTTTTACCGGCATCATTCGCGACCTGACGAGGGAAAAGGAAAAAGAAGCCGAACTGTTGAAGCTGTCGAGTGTCGTCGAGAACAATCCCAACGCCATCATGATCACCGATCTTGCCGGAACCATCGAGTACGTCAACCCGCAGTTTGTCGAACTGACCGGTTACGGGGTCGGCGATGTGGTGGGCAGGAATCCGAAGATTCTCGGGTCGGAGTCGGATCCCGAGAAATACCGGCACCTGTGGCAGACCTTGAAGTCGGGCAAGATATGGCGGGGCGAATTTTTCAATCGCAGAAAGGACGGAAGTCATTATTGGGCGGGGACGACCATTTCCCCCATCGTCGATCGGGAGGGAAAGGTCATCCGTTATGTCGGGGTTTCGCGGGACATCACCCGGCAGAAGGAAGATGAAACAAGGATTCGGGAAGCGGAAAGCCTCAAGGAAAAGAGCGACATGTTGCTGATGATGTCGCTCGAATCGATCCGCGATGGTTTTGCCATTTTCGACAAGGATGGCCGGCTGGAAATCTGGAACAACGCTTTTCACGAGCTGCATGACAAGGTTGCCGAACTGATCGTCGCCGGGACGACCTATGAAGACATCCTCAGGGTGGCGGTGGAACGGGGGCAGATCACCAAATCTGCCGAATACCGCGATCCTCTGCTTGAAGACCGGGCCCGGCGCGCGGATCGGATGGTACAAACCTTCGAGGAGGAGTTCAGCGGTAATCGCTGGATCCGGATTTCGGAAAGCCAGATGTCGGATGGCAGCAGTGTTGTGGTCTACTCCGACATCACTTCGCTCAAGATTGCCACCGCCGAGGCGAAAGCGGCGGCACGGGCCAAGAGTGAATTCCTGGCCAACATGAGCCATGAAATAAGAACGCCGATGAATGCGGTCATCGGATTGTCTCATCTGTGTCTGCAAACGCAACTGACCCCGCGCCAGCAGGATTACATCCAAAAGGTTCACAATTCGGCAACCTCGCTCCTGCGCATCATCAACGACATTCTTGATTTTTCAAAAATCGAGGCGGGCCGGTTGGACATGGAGGCGATCGAGTTTACTCTGGACGCGGTGTTGGACAACATGGAAGCGGTGATGTCCTTGAAGGCCGAGGAGAAAAATCTGAGATTTCTTCTTCTGGCCGCCGCCGACATCCCTCCGGGCCTGGTGGGTGATCCATTACGTCTGGGGCAGGTATTGATCAATCTGGTCAACAACGCCATCAAGTTTACCGAGGTGGGGCAGGTCTCGGTTCACGTCGAGGTCATCGACCGTGGAGAACATTCGGTTCGCCTCCGTTTTTCGGTCCGGGATACCGGCGTGGGGATGAGCCGGCAGGAACGGGAACGATTGTTTCGTCCTTTTTCCCAGGCTGATTCATCGACGACCCGTCGTTATGGTGGCACAGGGCTTGGATTGGCGATCAGCCGCCGTCTCATCGAATTGATGGGGGGACGGATCTGGGCCGAAAGTGAATCGGGCCGGGGTTCGGAATTTATTTTTGAGGTTTTGTTGGGGATTTCATCCAAACGGGTGGAGAGAAACCCCGTCAACGCCCTGGGGCCGGTTGTTCGGGTCGAAGCCGGTGCGTCGGGATCCATGCCGGGCTGTGGTTGCGATGTCGGAGCGACACTTTCGGGGGCCAGGATTCTGTTGGTGGAAGACAACGAAATCAACCGGCAGGTCGCCAGGGAATTGCTGGAACAGGCGCAGGTGACGGTCCTGACGGCGGAAAACGGTCTGGCGGCCCTGGAAATCCTTGAGCGGGAGGTGGTGGACGGGGTGTTGATGGATGTGCAGATGCCGGTGATGGATGGCATTACGGCGACACGGAAAATCCGAGCCGATCCCAGGTTCAAGGAACTGCCCATTCTGGCCATGACCGCCAATGCGATGGCCGATGATCGCGAAGAATGCCTGGCGGTCGGCATGAAGGAACACATCGCCAAACCGGTGGATCCATGCGAAATGCTCGCCAAGATCGCTCGATGGATCCGACCGGTGCATCCGGGAGGGGCTCGGCCTGAAAACGGTTTGCCTGAACACAAGGGACTGAATGAGGGGATGTCCCTGCCCGAGATTCCGGGCATGGATACCTTGGGGGGATTGCGTCGGATGGGCGGCAATGTCGCGGGTTATCTTGGGCTTTTGTCCAAATTTTGCGACAACCAGCGTTCGGCCTGTTCCGCCATCGAATCGGCCTTGGCCATGGCCGATCAGGAAACGGCCCTCAGGCTTGCCCATACCCTGAAAGGGGTATCGGCCACCATCGGCGCGGTCGAATTGACCCTGGCCGCCGGAAGGCTGGAAAAAGCCCTGAGAAATGGCGACGAACCGGCGGTCTACCGACCACACCTCGACCTGACCTCCCAAAGGTTGGAAAAGTCGCTCGGGGATATTCAACGTGTCCTGTCCCGGACGAAGGAGGACACGGTTGCCGTGCCGGTCCAGGCGGAGACCCCGGAACTCATCGCCAGGAGAAACGACCTGCTGCGATTGGCTTCCCGGCAATTGGCCTCCTATGATGCCGAAGTGGATCATACCCTGGCCAGCCTGCGTGATGGCCTGGTCAACGAAGCGCTGGGTTCATGGATGGATCGATTGGAACGGCAGGTGTCCCGGTATGATTTCGAAGGGGCCGAGACGACGTTGAATGAATGTCTGGAACGATTGGGAATCGATCGGAATATTGTTTGATCATTGATTGAACCCGGAGGGTGCCTGGAACGGATGGAATTGATCCCCCGAATCGTGCGGTTGAAGAACATACCAATGCCTAGCCACGCCAGTGATTATGTCGGAAACACAGGCAGAAAAGTTAGGGTTTGTTTCTCTGCAAGAACACCGACGTAATTTTCTGCGTGCGTTAGCGTGATGTCTTGTCCGAGCGCCGGATGCGGGAGATCCGCACGTCCGGTTCGATGAGGGGGAACTGGAAATGCGATCATGGGAGGTGGCCTTAGGTCCATGGCGAAAGCCGCATGGAAAACATGCTACCGTCCCCCTCTACAGTTGGCACGCCAATTCTCCAATCTACCGGATTTCTCATTCAATGGATAGAGTCAGGTTTAGGTATGTTCAGATCCTTGCAGATTTTCACGGCAAGGTTGTCGTTAATTTCATTATGCCTGGGAACTGTTGAGCTTTTCTTCTTCGCGCGATGAACGAACAGTGTGTGCCGATTTCCCTCACGCAACAACGCGCACCCAAATTTTTCAAGGTGGCGTACCAAATCACGTCGTTTCATGCAATGGCTACGGCCAGAGGTTCCCGAATCCATCCATCACCCTGTAACAACTCCTCAGCCATCGCCCGGTTGGCTTCAAGAACCATCTCCATTGCCTCCTCCAAATTGGCTCGCGTCTCCTCCAATGTTGCCCCCTGGGTGTTGGCTCCCGGAAGTTCCTCGATAAAACCGATATATCCCTCCGGGACTTTCTTGAAAACAGCGTTCCACTGGATGTTCATGAGAATTGCCCCTTCTGTATGATCCGTAAATACTTGCGTCCGGAACTTGATGACGAGACGTTGTGCCACGGTGAAACAACGCTTCCACAGTCAGATTGTCCAGGATTTCACCTTTCCAGTCCACTGAAATTTGTCAGGTTTGGCTCCCATTGCGTCCAAAATCTAGCCGGATGAATCAATCAGGAGCAACAACACGAGCGATTCTGACCATGAGTCATCTTAACTTTTTCAAGCCGGAAAGGAAATGGATATTCTGTCCCCTGATTTCCGTTCAGACCCTTCCCCGTGTTAAAAACTATTGAAAGAAAAAAGGGGTCTGGGGGATTGCCCCCAGGGTTTTGTTTTTGATAGGAGTTACGCAGTTGAAATGGCCAACTTGTTGATTTTATTGCAAACATTAAATTAACGAAAGTTAAAGTAACTTGTTGATTTTATTAGAATCACGATTTCAACTGCGTAACTCCTATGCACGAACGGTCGAATCGTGTTCAACAGGACGTGTCGGACCGGGGCATCAGTTTTTTCTCCAGGGCGCGATGCCGGTCGAGACCGATCACCTTTTCGAAACCGGCAAAATCCATCCGGTGGGCCAGCCCTTCGGTCGTCCCGAAATGTTTCAGGTGGGCGAAACAGTTCTGCAACGCCTCGGTGGCCGCGAACAACCCGGACAAGGCGAAGACAACCACCTTGTATCCCATCGTTTCGAGTTCCCTGGCCGAAAGGTTGGGCGTTTTTCCACCTTCGATGATGTTGGCGAAAAGGTGATGGCCGGGGAAATGGCGTGCGATGCATTCCAACTCGTCTCTGGAGCGCGGCGCCTCGACGAACAACAGGTCGGCCCCGGCGGCCAGATACCGTTCGCCCCGTTTCAGGGCATCCTCCAGGCCATGAATGGCCCGGGCGTCGGTACGGGCGACGATCACCAAGTCGCTGTCGCCGGCGGCATGGCGGGCGGCGGCAATTTTTTCGACATGTTCCGCCGGGTCGATGACCTGTTTTCCTTCCATGTGACCGCAGCGTTTCGGCCATGCCTGGTCTTCGAGAATAATTCCGGCAACGCCAGCCGCAACCGCTTCCATGACCGTTCGCGCCACGTTCAGCGGATTGCCGTATCCGGTATCCATGTCGGCGATGACCGGTAAACGGGTTGCCCTGGCGATGGCCCGGGCGGCGTCGATCATTTCGGTGGCGGTCAGATATCCCAGGTCCGGCAGCCCCAGGCGCGAGGCGGAAATGCCAAAACCTCCCGAAAAAATCAGGTCGAATCCCGCCTGTTCGGCGACGAGGGCGCCAAGACAATCATGAACCGCCGGGGCGATCCGGATTCCGGGTCGGGCCAACAGGGTTCGCAGCCGTTTTGCCGCAGGTTCCTGGTTCCTGGTGGTCACATCATTGCTCCTGTCCGAAGGATGGGGCGATTGCATTGGCGCATGGCCTGTCCACATTGAGTCTTTCATATTTGCCTGCGGCAATCAACCGGTCGATCTCCCTCCCGGGGAAAGGCTTCTGGTTCATCCACTGCGCTTTTGAGTGTTTATTGTTTTTTTATGATCAACATTGAGGTATATTCCATTTCGTCAAGTGGATTGGTTCATGTAAAGAAAAAAATTGGAGGGGTCATCATGGAAAGTAATCATTTGAGTGCCGTTGTCTTTCAGGGGGGAGGGGCCTTTGGGGCGTATGAGTATGGCGCCTTCACGGCATTGTGGGAGAAGGGGATTCGTCCATCGGTGGTGACGGGGGTTTCCATCGGCGCCGTCAATGCCGCCGTCATTGCCGGGTGCCGCAACGACGATCCGGTCGCGGCGCTGGACGAATTGTGGCAGCGGCTGAGCGCCTTGCCCATGCCGGGAATTCCCGACGCCCTGCATCATCTTCTGTCCTTGCCTTACAATCCCGGAATGTATTACACCAATCCCGGATTGTTCTTTGCTCCATGGTCGCAAACCTTTTTCTCGAATCCAAGCCCTCTGGCCAAGACCCTCGACGATTTGATCGACTGGGATAAATTGAATCATGGTCCGATCCGGTTGGCGGTGACCTCCCTGAATATCGAATCGGGCCGGCTTGAAGTGTTCGCCAATTTCGCAGGCATTGGACAGGATTCGTCTCCTCCGGGGGGACGTCGTCCGATCGATGCCCGGCATATCCTTGCCAGCGGTGCGCTTCCTCCCGGATTTCCCATGGTGGAAATCGACGGTGGACACTACTGGGACGGTGGGCTTTTCGACAATACCCCGCTCAAGCCCGCCTTCAAGGGATTGAACGGGATCAAGGATGCTCCAGGGCAAACCTGTCGTCGGACCGTTTATGTCCTGTCGCTCTTTCCCCAGAAGGGCGTGGTCCCCAAGAACATGATCGAAGTGGACAGTCGAAAAACGAACATCAACTTTGAGTGCAAGATTGATTACGATCTGAAACTTTTCCAGAAAATGAATCGTTTCCGGGAATTTGCCATGAAGGTCGATGAATTGCTTCCCCCGGACAGTCCTTTGCGTGAGGATGAGGGATTCAAGGATTTGCGTGCCTATCAACCGTTTACGCCGCCGGTTGTCATCGAATTGACGGAATCGTATTCCATCGGGGAACAGGCGTTGATTCCGGGAACCGATTTTACCCGGAAAACGATCGGGCATCGTCGCGATGTGGGATACCGCATCGCCCTGGAAACCTTGGAAAAAGAACAGCGCCATCAGGGATGATGACATGAAAGCGCACCGGGATCGGGTCGCCTGCGTCTTTCGGGGTTGGTGGCCTGGTCCCAAGGTTTCTTGTGAGCGCTTCCTTGGCCTTTCATGGAACCATATTGGTGGGCGCCTTAAAAATTCTTCACCTTCGAAAATTTTTCTGGATGATCCATCGTTTCCGTTCGAGAATGTCTTTTTTGAAACAACGGTTCAAGCAGTATTCCCGGATTTGTTTTCCAATTTGAATTCATCACCTTGAACAAATGGCCGCCGCCTGAGACGCCATGGGGGCGGGATCTGGCACGGTTCTCGCGGTGAACGGATTGGCGGAGGATTCGGGAGGGCTCATCCCCCGCCTTGGGACGATCAACCATTCGAGGAATCCAAATTCATGTCGAAAAACCTGCTGCCCCATGTGGTGACCTCCTTCGATCAGGAACTCGACCGGCTGGATGAACTGGTGGTGCGTCAGTTCGGCCTGGTATACACCCTGATCCACGAAGCCATGCATGCCGTGGCCCATTTCAACCTGGAAATGGCCAGCGAGGTGGCCCTCAAGGATGTCGAGATCGATCGCCTCGGGGACACCATCAAGGAGAAGGTGATTCGTGTTCTGGCATTGCGTTCGCCCCTGGCGGACGATCTGCGCTGGGTCATCACCATCCAGCAGGTCTCCTCGGAACTGGAACAGATTGGCGATCTGAGCAAAAACATTGCCAATCGGGTCGGTGAACTGGTGCGGCAACCTTTTCCCCAGGCGGGTGGAAGTCTCAAGGTCCTGGGGTCGATGGTGTTCGAACAATTGGGGGGCATGCATCTGGCATGGATCGAGGAAAACGCGGAACTGGCCACGAAAATATGGCAGGGAGATGATGCGGTGGACTCCCTCTATGGCAGCATGGTGCGCGAACTCCTGACCTACATGATCGAATCGCACAGCAACATCACCTCGTGCATCCATCTTCTTTTCATTGCCAACAATCTGGAACGGATTGGCGATCATGTGGCCAGCATCGCCGAGGAACTGCTGTTCCGTGTCCAGGGAAAGAAACCCTCCTGGAACATGCGTTCCAGAAACGATGCCACCTTGACGGTGGGAAAATCGGTCCTGCCTGCCGCGCCATTCGCCGGGGTCCGGCTCGAAGCGGAGGAAATGATCCATCTTGGCAACTGATCAGGGACCGTGTCGGCAGCAGTTTTCGTTCGATGCCACGAAAACGCTTTCAGGGGTCGCCATCTATCTGGGCGAGCGCCTGATGCATCGCGAACTGGAACGGGAACCGGGCGAACTGGGACCGGGATGTCATGCCCTGCCGGTGTGTCGGAACGGGCTTGCGGTGTTGTTCCGTTTTGGGGTGGTCGTCCTTTTCGGGGTCGATCCCGAGGAAGAGCGGGCGTTTCTGGAGCGGATCGAACCTTTGGTGCTCAAGCGGTTTGCCGAGGCGAGACGGGAGTTGGTGCAAATCAGCATCGGCAATGGCAATCGTTTTTCTTCCCAGGGCGATGTGCATTTGGCGCAGGCGGACGTTCCGAGCCTGGCGGTGGTCGCCGATGTCCTGGCCAAGAGTTTGGTGCTTGAACACCATGAAAACGAAGTGGCTTTGGTATTCGATCAGGTCGAGCCGTTGGCCGAAGGATTGCGGCAGGGGTGGTGGCGTCGTGCCCGCGGGCGCGAACTTCTGGGCCAGATCGGCGATACCCTGCTTGTCGAACAACGGACCGTCGGACGGGTCGAAGTGACCGAACGGCCCGCTTTTCTTTGGGATTTTCCCCAATTGGAACGGCTGCATCATGAACTGGCCGAGGAATATGAAATCGCCGACCGCAGTCGCGCCCTGGAACGAAAACTCAGTGTCATCGCCCGAACGACGGAAATGGTCCTGGGGCTTCTTCATACCCATCGCAGTCTTCGCGTTGAATGGTATGTCGTGATTCTCATTCTTGTTGAAATCGGTCTGACCCTCTATGAACTCTTCGGGCGGCACTGAAGTGGAAAAAGCGCCGCAATCGCAAAACGATAAAACCCCGGGGCGTCCGGCGTTGCGCTCAAGGAGAACATTGGCGCATCATCCGGTCGAAGATTTCCCTGGCATCGGTATAACGGTATCCCTGGACCGCCTCGGAGAATTCCGCCAGATGCGGCAGGTGACAGTCGGCAAACTCCCGTTCGACTTCTTCCAGAAGATTGCGGACACGGGTATCCCCAAGCCTGAGAAATTCCTCGATATCGTGGGCCATGCGGCGCAGATGTTCGATTTTTTCGGTCGGAATGTCGGCAAAGGAGATCTTTCTTTCGGTTTGAACCGCCTTGTCCTCGTCGGCACGCTGAAAAAACTGACCGAGCCCCGAGATCAGAAAGGTCAGATGGTCCTCCAGTTTTGAAAATAAAGGATGGATCTCATCCAATGAACCGGTGCGCAGCTGGTGTTCGATGCGCGAGGCGACATCATACAGATCATGGGCGCCGATGGTTCCGGCGATCCCTCTCAAGGTGTGGATTTCCCTCCGGAAGGTTTCATGGTCCTTCTGGATCAAAAGCCGTTCGAGGAGATGGGCCGTCCGCTGATGCTTCTTGTGGAAGTTTTTCAGGAGTTTATGAAACAGTTTCCGGTTTCCTCCCACCCGGGCCAAACCGTTGGCGAAGACGATGCCGGGGAGATGGATCGGCGCATCCTGGTGATCGGCATCGAAAAGCAGCGGCAGATGGTCGGCGACGCGGACAGGGGTTGAAGGTTTGATCCACTGGGCCATGACCGAAAAAAGACGGATGAAATCGATCGGTTTGGCGACATGATCATTCATTCCCGCCTGGAGACAGAGGATTCGATCCTCCTCCAGGGCATTGGCAGTGAGGGCGATGATGGGCAGATCGGTCAGGCCCATGATGTTGCGAATGTGCCGGGTCGCTTCGTAGCCATCCATTCCAGGCATCTGGATGTCCATCAGGACGCCGTCGAAACGATGGCTTGCCAACACCTGGATCGCATCGAGTCCGTTTTCCGCCACATCAACGTGAACGTTGAGTCGTCCCAGCAACTCGCGACAGACATGCACGTTCATGTCGTTGTCTTCCACCAACAGGATTTTCGCCCCGCCAAGCCGTTGCGCCATTCGCATCCGTGCCGCCTTGGAGACCCAGGACATGGGGGAGCGTTGTATGCTCTTCCCCGTCGATTCCAGGATGGCATCGTGCAGAAACGATCGGAAGACCGGTTTTGCCAAAACGATGCCCGGCGGTTGGCCGGCTCCGGGATGATCATGGTGCAGAACATGGGAGGACACAAGACTGATGATGGGAATTTCCCGCGCCTGGGCCTTGCGGAGGATTTCCTCCGGCGGGCTGGAAAGGGAAGAGGCAATCTCGGGCCATTCCATGATGATGAGATCGATCGGATCAAGATGACGCCGTTTCTTCATGATCTTGACCCCCTTGTCATAATCATGGGCGTGAACGACGCGGTGCGCGAATTCCCCGATCATCTCCGTCAGCAGGTCGCGCTGGGTTCCTTCACGATGCACCAGAAGGATGTTGAAGGAGGGAATTTTTTGTTTGGCATGTTCTTCCACGACCGTCTGGGTGGCGGCGACTTCCAGGGTCAGGGTGAAGAAAAAGGATGACCCTTTCTCCGGAACGCTTTCGACCCAGATGCGCCCCCCCATGTTTTCCACGATGCTCTTGCAGATCGCCAGTCCCAGTCCCGTGCCGCCGTTTTGTCGGTGTCTGTCCGAGGACACCTGGGTGAAGGGGACGAACAGTTTCTCCTGTTGATCCTCCGTCAGGCCCACCCCCTGATCCTGGATGCAGAAACGCAGTTGGATTTTTTGTTCCTTTTGCGCGATTGTCTCGATGCGGACGATGATTTCGCCCCGGTCGGAGTGGCGGATGGCGTTGGTGATCAGATTGATGAGCACCTGCTCCACACGTGCCGCATCGCCGAAAAAACGGGACGGAACATCCTGTCTTTTGTCGAAAATCAGTTCCAGTCCCTTCCGTTCGAGTTCCAGGCCGACGATGCCCGCGGCATTTTGCAGAATGTCGGTCAGGCGGAAGGGTTGGGATTCCAATTGCATTTTACCCGCCTCGATCTTGGAAAAATCGAGGATCTGGTTGATGGTCGCCAGAAGCCTTTTTCCCGAAATGTGAATCGATTCGAGCCAATGCTGCTGCTTGCGCGACAGGGGGGAGGCCTCAAGGAGTCCGGCCATCCCCAGAACGCTGTTGAGGGGGGTACGCAATTCATGGCTCATCATGGCGAGAAACTGGGATTTGGCCTCGTTGGCCGCTTCCGCCTCCATCCGGGATTCGCGAATTTGCGGCGCCAGCACTCTTTCGGTGATGTCGTTGAAAATGAAGATCACCTCACCGCGATCATCGAGGCGGAAGGCATTCCAGGCAAGCCAGAATTCCCGTTTTCCATCGCGGTAATGAAACGGTTTTGATTTTTGTTTCTGACCGGTCTCATCGACCTTGCGCAGGCTCTCGGTCAGTTCCGAACGACACAGGCCAGGAAAGATGTCGCACAGATGTTTGTCGCGTATTTTTTTCCGTCTCCGGCCAAGGATGGCTGCGCCGGCATCGTTGATGTCCAGAAGGACAAAGGGCCGGTCGTTTGTTTCCTCCCGCCGCAGAATCATGGCCCCGGAAACCATTTGTTCGAAGAGTTGGCGGTAGCGGGTTTCCGTGGCAGGCGCCGTCCGATCTGCCAATTCGGGCACGGGGTTCAAGGTTGATGGTTGTTGTGTGTTCATGGGTCGAACCTGGAAGCGTAGATGGCGAAGGGACTTTCCAGGGTCTGTCGGGTTTCCGCTCCTGGCGGCGGCAGGGGCAGGCGAACCGTGAGTGTCGTCCCGACCGCGGCGGAGGTGCTCATGGTGACGTCGCCATTCATGGTCCGGGCCATGAGCCGCGCCGAATAGGTGCCAAGACCGACCCCGCCAACCTTTCCGGAGGTGACATATTTCTCAAAGAAATGGCTCTGGATTTCCCGGGAGACTTCCCCTTCGTTGTGAATATGGGCAATTCTGAAATTTTTTTCGCTTTCCAGTGTGATGGTCACGACCGAACCATTCGGCGCGGCGTGGAGGGCATTGCGCACCAGGTTGGAAAACAGGCAATAACACAACAACACTTCGCCAAAGACCGAGGCGTGAATCTCGGGGGGAGCGGAATCGCCCGAAAGAATGCGCAGATCCAGCGATTTGCCGCGGATGAAGCTGGCATGCTCCCGTTGGATCACCTCGAAAACGGGGAGCAGTGGGACAAGCTCGGGAATCAGTTCGTAGGTGCCCGTTTCGATGCGATGAAGGTCCTGGGTATGATTGACCATTTCAAGAACCCTGAGCGCGGCGTGTTCGATCACGTTCAACCCTTCCTCCAGGGTGGGGTTCAGTTCGTGTTTCCGCCGGATCAAGGCCGGAAACTGGGTCAGAATCATGAGCGGCCCCTTCATGTCATGGCGGTTGATCTCGAATACCAGTTCCTTGATCCTGGCTGCGTATTCCAGTTGCCGGTTCTTGTTTTCCAGAGCCGCCATGACCGAGGCCAGGGCCAGATGGGTCTTCACCCGCGCCTTGACGATGGCGGGACTGAACGGTTTCCGGATGTAATCGACGGCGCCGCAGGCCAGACCATGGAGTTCATCTTCCGGGTTGTCCTGCACCGTGATGAAAATAACGGGAATGTTGCGTGTCGATTCGTTTTCTTTCAGTAGGTTGCATACTTCATAGCCATCCATTCCCGGCATGACGACATCGAGCAGGACCAGATCGGGCCTTGGCGCGGCGCACCCCTTTTTCACCCCTTGGGGGCCATCCAGGGCGACGCGCAGGGTATGGTTGGGACTCAACATTTCCACAAGAACATCGATGTCGGCGGGGCTGTCGTCGATGATCAGCACGATTGGTTTGGAACGATCCATCATTTGGGGCATCCGGTCCGTTGGATCGATGTTTTTTTTCGATTCGGTTGTTTCAGGGACGCATCAATGCAGCAGGGTTTCCCGAAGAATCGCCGCTTCTATGGTGTTCCCTTCGCTCCAGAGAATGGCCCGGGCGAGGGTATTGCGCAGTTCGTGAAGATTTCCCGGCCACGAATGATTGAACAGCATTTTCCGGGCCTCGCGTGAAATGGCCACCGGCGGCGTGGATCGGGTATGAACCGAATGAAATTCCCGGCGTACCGCCTCGGTGGCGATGTCGATCAGGGCATTGAGGTCGGCGCGGCGTTCCCGCAGTGGCGGAACATTGAGAACGAAGGAACTCAATCGATGCATCAGTTCGCCGATCAATGATCCCTGGTCCATCTTCGTGGCAAAATTGTTTTTCGTCGTGGTCGAAAGGATGCGGAAGGGATCGCGGTCGGAGGGATCGTGGGTTTTGAGCGATTCCACCTTCCTGTTGAACAGGCGCAGGATTTCGGACTGGAACGATTGAGGAAGTTCATCGACATTATCCAGGAGCAAGGTTCCCCTTTGGACTCCGGGGGGCAGCGCTTCGGGAGGAAACAGACGTTTCCAGGCCATTGAATGGCCTCCATGGTCGGCGCGATCGTCGCCGGTCGTTCCGGGGAGGGTGCCACAGACGATACGGATCAAGGGTTGGCGGCAGCGATGCGAACTCAGATGGATCAATCGGGCCACGGTATCCTTTCCCGTTCCCGGTTCTCCCTGGATCAAGACCGGGCAGTCCATGGCCGCCAGAAGGCGTGCGCGACGAACCAGGTTCTTCATGGGTTGGCTGTAATGAACGAACGGTCCGTCTCCTTCGACCGTTCCCGGGGGGAGTTGATGATCGTCCACCCGGATCATGGGGGGGATCTCGCGGCGGTTGGCCGGGAGATTGAAACCGCCAGGGGGATCCTCCTTGTCGATGATTCCCGAAATTTTCTTTGTTGCGTTCATGCTTCGACCCTCACGGTTCCACCAGTGACGCCAACCAGGGATGGATTCGATGGACTGGATAAAGTGGATGATGATCTGTTCAATGTTTTATACGGGTCTCCCATCGAACGACGGGCTATGTATTATTGTTGTTCTTTTCCCATGGATATTTCCGTGACCAATTGGAAAAAGTCGTTGGATTGGGCAGGCCGAGAAGCCGTGTCGCCAGGGCCTTGTTTCCGCCGCTTTCTCTCAATGCCTTGTTGAAATAATGGTCGGCGACCCGGGAAAGCATGTCGGCGAGACTGAAATCACCACCAAATTCCTTGGCAAGTATATCTCCCCGGTGGTCCTGTACCGAAGAGAAGATTGCATCCTCGATGTCCTTGAGTTTGACGGTATGATTTTCACTCCAGAGCATGGCCCGAAGGAGGGTATTGCGCAGTTCACGAATATTTCCGGGCCAGTCGTATTGCATCAGGAACATCCTGGCCTTGTCGGAAAGTTTTTTCTTGTTGCCGAGGACCGGATGTTGTTCAAGATCGCGATTGATCGCTTTCACGAAGGAATGAATCAATGATTCGAGGTCTTCGAGGCGACTGCGCAACGGCGGAATCTTGAAGACCGCAACCGCGACGCGGTGAAACAGATCGTTGCGAAAGCGTCCCTGGGCGACATCCTGTAGCAGATTGCGGTTGGTCGCGGCAATGATGCGGAAATCGACCCGTTGCATCCTGGAGGAACCGACGGCGACGACTTCTCGCTCCTGAATGACCCGGAGGAGTTTGACCTGGGCCGACAGGGAGAGTTCGCCGATCTCGTCAAGAAACAAGGTTCCCGTATCCGCCTCGGCCACATAACCTTTTCGCGTCGTGACCGCCCCGGTGAAGGCCCCTTTCTCATGGCCGAACAGTTCCGCCTCGACCAGGTTTTCCGGGATGGCCCCGCAATTGACACAGACAAATGGCGCCTGGCTGCGATTGGAGGCCCGATGGATCAATCGGGCCAGAACATCCTTTCCCGTCCCCGACTCTCCCTGCAATAAAATGGGCCAGTCCAACGTCGCCACATGCCGTGCCCGGCGAAGAAGGATTTTCATCGATTCGCTGCGAAACACCATCGCGTGTTCATCGATGTCGCTGTCGGCTTCTCCATCCTTCACCCTTTCATCGTCTGCATCTTTTTTTATTTCCACGGGATCATTCGTGATTTCTTCATCGGTTTTTCCATTTGGAAGAGGTGCGTCTTTTTCTTTTTCCTCACTCATTCTTTTTTTCCATTTCGACATGGTGATTGGCGCGGAAAACCGGTCCACAAAGCCTTTGGAACCTCCTGGGAGGCGATCATATCCATTGAAGATGAGTTGAAGAGCAGGTGGAGAATGTGCATTTCCCCATCACGGTCAAAGAAAAATCCATGCCACTTCACTTTTCATCGTGTGAAGGTTTCGGCATTTCTTCTCCGTACCGTTTTCCTATGGGAAAGGGGCGTTTTTTTTATATGATAAATCAATGCATTGTAATGATGGGAAAGGGGCGTGCCCCTGGATTGGATCCTGCCTGACGGGTCGGCGAATGCGGTTTTCCGGTCTGTGTTTCAGGGGTGAGAAGTGAAGAATTCATCCGCATCATGAAGAAGTTTTTCGATGATCGTCCTTGATCGATTCGGATATTTTCGGATCCAGGTTCAAAGGGGCAGTTTGCGGATTGTGTCCGGAAGGGTGCCAAAAAAAGGGGGAAACTCGCAATCGAACACAAAGGCTTCTTCGCCTTTTTCGGCCAGCAACACCCCCATGGCGGGATGGCCCCAGTTGGCGATTGGCATCAGGTCGATAAAGATGAAATGGCCCGCGAAGGGGACGATAAACTCTTGCCTTCCCAGGGTGATGCGTTCTCCAGGCTCCTTGGGTTGCGTGTCCAGGTAAACCACGGCCTCGCCGTGACGTTCCGTTGGTATCAGGGATTTGATGCGAGCGATTATTTGCGAATCTTCCAGGTTCATCGATGCCTCCAGGCAGGAACGAATCGAATTGTCGCACAAAAGTTGGCATATCGGCAAGAACGAACCTGCCCTGGAGCCATACGCTTCCAGGGCAAGCCGTTCTTGTTCTACCCGTTTAACACTTGACGTCGGTGTAGTTGATGCTTGAGATGGGGAAGGTCATGTCGGCAAGTCGTGTACCGTTGGTGTTGTAATGATACAGATGGTTGGCGGAGGCCAGGTACAGATCATTGCTCGTTCCGGTGGTGATGCCATTGGCATTGAAGCCTGTATTGAACCAGGACAATTGAGCCAGGTTCAAATCACGAACGGTCACCCCTTGTTGTGATCCCATATAAGAGGCGTACAGGTTGGGGCCATTGACGGCAACATCCGTATAGACGACACCCGGGAAGGTGATACTGGTAATGGCTGAACCGTTTGTGTTGAACTTGCACAGCTGATTTCCCGCAGCCAGGTAAATATCGTTGCTCGATCCTGCCGCGATACCGGTGGCGTTGACGCCAGTGTTGAAACATGAGAGTTGATTCAAGGCCAAGTCACGGATGGTGACGCCTTGTTGCGAGCCCATATATGCGGCATAGACCTTGCCGTCGCGAACGACGATACCGGTGTATTTGATGGAGGATATGGGGAAGGTCATGACCCTTATGAGCGTGCCTTGGGTGCTGAAGTTGTATATCTGGTTGCCGGAGGTCAGGTAGACATCGTTGTTTTGACCGACAGCGATGGAACTGGCGCTGATGCCTGTATTGAAACAGGAAATCTGATTCAACTGGGAATCGCGAAGGGTGACGCCCAATTGTGAGCCGTTGTAGGAAGCATAAATGACTTGTTTCGCACCAGTCAGGTATTGATTGCTGCCACAATTGACGGGGTTGTCGGCAAAGACGGGTGAATCGCCAGCGACTTTGACGGCGTTGGCATAGTCGAAGGCATTCCGGGCGGATGCCGGGTTTGGCACCGGTTGCGAGAGGGCCGAACCATTGGGATTCTTTCCGGTGACCGCGGCAATCCAGTCCTTGGCGAATGGATCGAAGTCGGGACCGCCCATCGAATTGGCCGTGGCAATACAGGCGGCGGCAAAGGAGGTGGCAGTCGCCTTGGAATTGTTGATCACCGCCGATTGAAATCCACCGGAGTGACATTGTTCCATCATGACGATAAGCGATGCAATGGTGGGCAATGCTCCAATCTTGTTGCCAAATTGTGTTGCGGTAAAGCTGTCCCAATTGGGATAGCAGCAGAGCCATGCCTCGGGGTCGCTTGGCTGTCCACCGCCATGGTTGTTGGTGTGAATCAGTAATAGATCATTGGCCTGCAATTTTCCCTTGATCGCATCCAATGCGGCCCCCAACTGAACATTGGTGCCCTGACCATTGACCCTGATCGTATAAGGCGTGTTGTTCCCGGGCCAGTTCACCACGGGTTGCGGGTCACCGGAATAATTGACCGTCCCGTCATAATTCAAAACGGTAATATTCGCCGCGTCAAAATTGTACACATTGATCAGTGTTCTGTACAGGAACTCAAGATCGTTCAGATGGCGGTTGTTCGACATGCCAGAAAACAGAATGGCGTACCGTTTGCCCGTGACATTGGCCAAGGCGTTGTCGAGTTGCGGAATGGATGCCTGTTCTACAGTATTTGATATTTTTTCAGGTCGATGCACCAAGGGTGCGTGAATGGCGGTATAGTTTTTCGGGGTGTGGTGATAAGAATCCGGTGGGAGCTGAGAGGCATGGGTTTCGTAATGTTCACCGTTTTCCACGTCGTACAGCATGAGTTCACAAGGGTGTCCCCAGTTGTGGAGCGGGGCGTGGTCCACCAATACCAATGCCGATTTTTTTGTGACGGTGACCTGACGACCAAGGCCAAGCACCAGGGATTTCCCTTTGTCGATGCTTTCATCGTTCAAGTAAAGGTTCACATGTTCCGGATTGGCGTCATTTCTCAATTTCAACTGGGTTATGGCGTGATTCTTGATCTTTTCCTTGACATTATTTTGTATTCTCATGGTGTTTTCTCCCCTTTGCTTTGTGGTTGACCGGCATTCTACTTATTGATGTTGTCCATAGGATGCAAAAAGAATAAGCGTTTAATTTCAATCCTTGATCGTATTAGATAATCCTAATATTTCGCATTGGCTCCATGGTGAAAATTGAGCAAATGAAGCGCTTGACGAGCCATGGGCGACCATCCTACGCCCGTTTTCTTATCCTGTCCAGATTGTTTTTTACAAAATTACCTTGAACCATAAGAACGTCTAACGATTTATTTATTCCCTGCTTGATGTCATCATAATCATCGACCGTGACGCTTGATGTGACGGAAGATGTGGCCAAGGGTTTGTGCTGGAGGGATGGTTAAGAATTATTGCCTGATGCAAAAGATTCTTTATTGAATGATCGGAAAGGTCGGCGGCTGAGCGGGTGGGAAAGGCGGGTTCGAATGCGGGGTTCATCGGTTGCGCAATCTGTTGAAAAATACAATTAAAACAGTTATTTAATTTTAATTGTCATTGGCGCCTGATGGTGGATCGATCGGGGTGATGCCATGGCGATGGCATGGTTCTGGCTGTTATCGGGTTGCGGGAGCGGAGGACGGGGCGGGGGCTGGAACCTGGGAATCGATTCCTGGTCCTGGCCTTGACCCGGTTCGCGCCCATTTCGATCATCGTGTACAACTCGAAGACGGGGAGATGAGGAAATGGTTCCAAGCCTGCCCATTCATTGCAATACGGTGCTGGTGGTGGATGACGATCCCATCATTGTGACCGCGGTTGATGAAATACTCACCCCATTCTACAATGTCCGCGTGGCCCTGGATGGCGAGTCGGCCCTGGGCATGGTACGCCATGAGGACCCTCCCGATTTGATCCTGTTGGACATGGTGTTGCCCGACATCGATGGTTATGAAATCCTGGCCTCGCTGAAGGATGATGAGGCGACGCGCAACATTCCGGTTTTGTTTCTGACGGGCAATGCGGGTGCGTTGTCGGAAATGCGCGCTTTCGAGATGGGAGCGGTCGATTTCATCGCCAAACCGTTCAACAGCCGGGTGGTTCTGGCGCGTGTCCGCGCCCACATGGCCATGACCCGGCACAACCGGGTCCTGGAGCATACGGTCCAGCTGCGCACCCGGGAATTGAAGGATTTGCAGCAGGGGATCATCCATCGGTTGAGTCGGGCGGCGGAGTTCAAGGATAACGAGACCGGGCTGCATGTGGTGCGCATGAGTCACTACAGCCGCCTTCTCGCCCATGCGGCAGGGTTGGAGGGGGAGCGGTTGGACTGTCTGTTCAACGCCGCTCCGATGCACGATGTGGGCAAGATCGGGATTCCCGATCAGGTATTGATGAAGCTTGGCCCCCTGGATGCCACCGAGTGGGCCTTGATGAAAAAACACCCTGAAATCGGTGCCCGGATTCTTGGGGATCATCATTCGGAATTGTTGCGCATGGCCCAGGTGATTGCCCGGACCCATCATGAAAAATGGGATGGCAGCGGATATCCTGACGGACTCGTTGGGGAACAGATTCCGGTGGAGGGGCGTATTGTCGCCGTCGCGGATGTGTTCGATGCCTTGACCAGCGCCCGCCCCTACAAGGCCGCATGGAGTCCCGCCCGGGCGATTTCCTTCCTCAGGGAAGAGAGCGGTCGCCATTTCGACCCCCGGCTGGTTCGGGTGTTCATCGATATTTTCTCCGACATTCTGGAGGTCCGACGCGAGTTTCAGGAACGGTCCCCGTTCCTTTCTCCCGATTGCGAGGACATCAAGGGACGGCTCCAGTCATGACGCCAGGTTGCGCGATATGGAAAAGGATGCGGGGGTGAATGGAACGTTTGAGGGTGCGTTGTTGGTCGTTCTCGGGGCAACAGCCAGTGGAAAAACACGCCTGGGGGTCGATCTGGCGCGGTCGCTCGACGGGGAAATCATTTCGGTCGATTCACGTCAGGTCTATCGGGGCCTGGATCTGGGTACCGGGAAGGACCTTCATGAATATGGTGACATCCGACACCACCTGATCGATTGTGTCGATCCGGACGATGAATTTTGTGTCTACGATTTTCAGAAGATGTGTTACCGGGCGATCGGGGAGATCGAGGCGCGGGGAAAACTTCCGTGTCTGGTCGGTGGATCGGGGCTTTACCTGGAGTCGGTGCTTCTTGGTTACCGGATGGCGCGGGTACCTGAAAATCCGGGGTTGCGTCGGGAATTGGCATCGTGGTCCGATGTGGCATTGACCCAACGTTTGCGGCAAAGTCAACCCCGTCTTCACAACACCACCGATCTGACCTCGCGTACACGTCTGATTCGCGCCATCGAAATCGCCGAGGCCCCTCGGGACACGATTCGGGTTCCGGAGTTGACCCGTCCGCGGATGGTGGTGCTGGGAATCCATTGGCCCAGACCGGTATTGCGCGAGCGGATTCGCCGGCGTCTGGATCAACGTCTGGAGGCGGGATTGATCGACGAGGTACGACACCTTCTCGACCGGGGGGTACACCATGAACGTTTGGAATCCCTGGGTCTGGAATATCGTTGGGTCTCAAGACACCTGCGCGGAGAAATGGATGATCCTGCCCTTCGCGAGGGGTTGGCGCGGGCGATCGGCCAGTTCGCCAAACGCCAGGAGACCTGGTTCCGACGGATGGAACGACGCGGCGTGGCGATTTCCTGGATCGAGGGTGGAGACCGGATGTCATTCCAGGCACTTCGTCTCTGTGCCGGGATGGGATTGAGCACGAAGGCGGAACAATAAATTATTGAAAATAAAAAATGGGTCCCATTGGGACGCTTTGGGGTATTGTTTTGATGTTTTGGCCTGATTTCACTCGGTGGTGTTTGAGGTGATCCGTGGATTTCTGTTAATCTCTTTCCGAGAGGTGTCCCTCTTGTCGTCACGGGGGGAAGCGCGGGGGTGGTCGCTTTAAATCCGCAATCGGAGAGTGGATCGGGAATCATGGCAAAATTTGTATTCATCACTGGTGGTGTGGTCTCTTCGTTGGGCAAGGGGGTGGCCGCCGCCTCGTTGGGATGTCTGTTGCAGGCCCGCGGATACAAGGTAACCATCCAGAAACTGGATCCCTACATCAACGTCGATCCGGGAACCATGAGTCCCTATCAACACGGTGAGGTCTTCGTCACCGATGATGGGGCGGAGACCGATCTGGATCTGGGACACTATGAACGGTTTCTCAACATACCCATGAGTCGCGCCAACAATTTCACCACCGGTCGCATCTACCAGAGGGTCATCCGCAAGGAAAGAAGAGGGGATTATCTGGGCTCCACCGTCCAGGTCATTCCCCACATCACCGATGCCATCAAGGATGCGATATCGAGTGTCGCCGGGGATGTCCAGATTGCCATCGTCGAGGTTGGCGGGACCGTCGGTGACATCGAATCGTTGCCATTCCTGGAGGCGATTCGCCAGATGCGCAATGATCTTGGACGCAGCAATACCCTCTTCATCCATTTGACCCTCATGCCTTTCATCCCCACCTCGGGGGAGTTGAAGACCAAACCGACCCAACATTCGGTGAAGGAATTGCTGGCGATCGGCATTCAACCCGATATTCTCATCTGCCGGACCGATCGCGACATTCCCGCCGGCATTCGCAAGAAGATCTCTCTGTTTTGTAACGTGGAACCAGGTTCCGTCATCGCCTGCCGCGATCAGGACACCATTTATCGCGTTCCCTTTGCCTTGTACCTTGAGGGATTGGCGCGCAAGGTGTTGCAACACCTGCAACTGTCCAGCACCGAACCCGACATGTCCGACTGGGAGGAGGTTCTGGAACGGACCATCAATCCAAAACACAAGGTCACCATCGGCATTGTCGGAAAATATGTCGAACTCAAGGATGCCTATAAATCCTTGAACGAGGCGCTCAATCATGGCGGCATCGCCAACAATGCCAAGGTGTCGCTGCGCTGGGTGGATGCGGAAAAACTGGTCGAGGAGGACCCGGAAGTCCTGCTCGGGGGGGTCGATGGCATCCTTGTTCCCGGAGGATTCGGGTTGCGTGGCGTCGATGGCAAACTCAAGGCGATCCAGTTTGCCCGCGAGGGAAAAATTCCCTACCTGGGGATCTGTCTTGGAATGCAGATGGCGGTGGTCGAGTTTGCGCGTCATGTCGCCGGAATTTCCGCGGCCGACTCGACCGAATTCGACGAAAACACCCGGGACCCGGTCATTGCCCTGATGACCGAATGGGTCGATGGCAATCGGCAACAGCAGCGCGATTCCCAATCGGACAAGGGGGGGACCATGCGTCTTGGCGCCTATCGTTGCATTCTCCAGGAGGGAAGCCGGACGGCACGGGCCTATGGCCTTCTGGAAATATCGGAACGGCATCGGCATCGGTATGAGTTCAACAACAATTATCGGCAACGTCTTTGCGATGCGGGGCTCAAAATCACCGGAACCTCTCCCGATGGCGGATTGGTGGAGGTGATCGAACTGCCCGATCATCCTTTCTTTGTTGCCTGCCAGTTTCATCCCGAATTCACCTCGCGTCCCCGAGCCCCGCATCCCTTGTTTTCCGCCTTCGTCCAGTCCAGTCTCCAACATCGCCGGGTGATCTCATGAGCCCCGGTCTCGGGCAGCGAACCGTGACTGTCGGTCGGGTCACCTTCGGCAATCGCCTGCCACTGGCCATCATCGCCGGTCCGTGCGTTCTGGAGGGGACGGGATATTCGCAAGGGGTCGATTTTGCCCTGAGAACCGCCGCCGCCCTGAAGAACATGTGTACCAGCGCCGGGTTTTCGCTGGTCTATAAATCATCGTTCGACAAGGCCAACCGGACTTCCATGGCAAGCTATCGTGGTCCGGGAATGGATCTTGGTTTGCGGATTCTCGACCGGGTTCGTGGCGAACTCGATCTTCCGGTGGTCACCGATGTCCATGAAATCGCCCAGGCCCATCAGGCGGGTCTGGTCGTGGACATGTTGCAGACCCCTGCCTTTCTGTGTCGCCAGACCGATTTCATCCAGGCAGTGGCCAGGGCGGGGAAACCGGTCAACATCAAAAAAGGCCAGTTTCTTGCGCCCGAGGACATGGCCGAGGTCGCCAACAAGGCTTGCCGTGCCGGAAATGCCGACATTCTGTTGTGCGAACGTGGTTATTCCTTCGGTTACCACAATCTGGTCGTGGACATGAGGGGTCTTGAGGTCATGACCGAAACCGGTTTTCCGGTGATCTTCGACGCGACCCATTCGGTCCAATATCCGGGAGGGGCGGGGCATGCCTCGTCGGGGGAGCGGCGGTTTGTGGAACCCCTGGCCCGGGCAGCCACCGCGGTTGGTGTTTCGGGCATTTTTCTGGAAACCCATCCCGACCCCGATCAGGCCCCATGTGATGGTCCCAACATGGTTCCTTTTGCCCGCATGCCCGCGCTTCTGGCAACGTTGAAACGTCTTGACGAGGTGGTCAAACAGTGAAAAAAACCGTATTGCATCAACGGCATGTCAATCTTGGGGCCACCATGGTCCCTTTTGCGGGATGGCATATGCCCCTGCATTATGGTTCGCAGTTGCGCGAGCACCGGAGCGTTCGCGAGGACTGCGGCGTGTTTGACGTATCGCACATGGGGATCCTTGATTTGACCGGTCCCGGAGTGGACGATCTGTTGCGCCTGCTTCTGGCCAACGATGTGGCGCGAATTCCCCGGGTGGGGCAGGGGCAATATTCCCTGATGCTCAATGATCGCGGCAATGTCGCGGATGATCTGATCGTCTATCGATTGGGGGAGGGGTTTTTCTCCCTGGTGGTCAACTCCGCGACCACCGAGAAGGACCTGGCCTGGATTCGGATCCACGCCGCCTCTTATGGGGTCGAGGTACACTGGCGCCGGGATCTGGCGATGCTGGCGCTTCAGGGACCCAGGGTACCCGAGCGATTGCGGCATTGCCTTCTTGGGGCATTGGAGGATCGTATCCTGGCGTTGCGTCCGTTCCATATTCTGGTCGCCGACGGCTGGCGTATCGCCCGGACCGGATATACCGGGGAGGACGGCTTTGAAATCATGGTCGATGCGGAGCGGGTCGCGGTGTTGTGGGATGGCTTGATGCGTGCGGGAATTGCACCTGTTGGCCTCGGGGCGCGCGATACCTTGCGATTGGAGGCGGGTTTGAACCTGTATGGCCTGGACATGGACGAGAAGACCAACCCATTGGAATCGGGATTGGCCTGGGTTGTGGCCTGGGAACCGCGATTGCGGGAGTTCATCGGCAGAAAATCGCTTGAATCCCGCCGTGAGGCGGGCAATCTGGCGCAACGGTATGGTTTGGTCTTGCGGGACAAGGGGGTATTGCGCAACCATCTGGAGGTGTTTCTCCGCGGACGACGCATCGGCGAAATCACCAGCGGCGGTTATTCTCCTTCATTGCAACGGGGGATCGCCATGGCGCGCCTTGAACCGGGGTTGGCCTTTGGGGAGACGTGCGAGGTGATGGTGCGGGGGCGTCCCTTGGTTGCCGAAATCGTTCGGCTGCCGTTCGTCGCCGGGCGGAAAAAAACACCCATCACCATGTAACTGATTGATTCCGGGCCTACTGATACGCACGACGGAGAGAATAGTTGCGGCCATCGGGAGAGATGGCAATGATCGAATATCCGGCGTGGTTCATCCGTTGCAGAAGGTTGGAGGTTCGTTTCAGTCCCGAGGCGATCATTTCCGGGTGAAATTCGAGGACGATTTGACGGACGTTGGTTTCCGTGTCCAGAATGTCTTCCAGGATTTGATATTCCGCCCCTTCCACATCCATTTTCAACACGTCACAACGATCGTGGCCGTTTTCTCCGAGCAGCGTGGCCAGACGTGCGACCTGGGCGACGACACCCGTCGATGATTCCGGTGTGCTCCGTGCCAGGCTGTAGGAGACATGACGCTCCCGGGACGGTGGGGCGAACAGGGCGGCGCCGTCATGATCGGCGAGCCCTACCGGTCGAAACACAAATTTTCCAGGCAGGGATTGTTCCCGCAACCACGCAATGGCTCGTGGGGTTGGATCGAAGGCATGCACCGTGGTCTGGTAGCGCTCGATCATGGCCAGATCGAACGAAACATCCTCTCCCAGGCCAAAAGAATAGACGATACTGTCTGGATTGAGTCCGCGATCGTCGATGGCGTACCCGCCGTACTCCGATCCCAGGAATACCGTCGGGACCCGAACCTGGGGGCGAATCCACAAGTCCCGTCCAAGCATCTGTTTGAAAAAACGTTTGCTCCTGGCGACAAGGTGCCGGATCGGAGGCATCGGATCCCTTTTACTCATGACGGGTCCTTCGGTACCATGATGATGCGTCCAGACAGGACTGTAACGCTTTTTTGATCGCAGGGGACATTCATGGGAACCTTGGAAATCATGACTGGCGACATTACCCGCCTCGATGTCGATGTCATCGTCAATGCCGCCAATGCCACCCTGCTGGGCGGCGGCGGGGTTGATGGCGCCATCCACCGGAACGCCGGCCCAACGCTTCTGGAAGAGTGTCGCAAGCTCCGGAAAAGCCGGTTTCCCGATGGTTTGCCGACCGGATCGGCGGTCATCACCGGGGCCGGACAGCTTTTGGCCCGGTACGTGATTCATACGGTCGGCCCGGTTTTTCACCAGGATCCCGATCCCCACCAGCGACTTGCCGATTGTTATCGCAATTCGCTGCTCCTGGCGGAGCAGGTCGGGGCGCGAAGCATCGCCTTTCCCGGAATCTCCACCGGGGTCTACCGCTTTCCCAAAGCGGACGCCGCCCGGATTGCCATCACCTGCGTTCGTGAATTCCTGGACGGTGCTTCGCAAAACCTGTCCCGGATCATCCTCTGTGCCTTTTCGGAAGACGATGCCCGCATCCTTCGCGTGGCGAGGGATCGGTCCCAGGCGTGATCTTGTCCTGGCCCGGACCGGTGAATCCGGTTGCGGGTTGCAGGAACGGCCCTACTTCAGATGATAGAATTCCTTGTTCAGGTATTCTACCACGTCCGCCTCGTCTTCGGGAAACCATTTGGAGGAGAGGACCATCTGATTGCAGGTGGCTACCTGGGCCCGGAGGGCTTCCAGGGTTTTCTTGTTGTTTTCGCGGGTGTACAATTGATTGGATGTCCCGTTGACACGCTGGGCGTGACACGGGGTGATGCAACTGGCATCATGAAGTTTTTTGCCGTTTTCGGCATCGGCGGCGTGGCCGGGCACGGAACTGCTCATGGCAAGGACGATCCCTCCCAGCAGGGCCAATCCTGATTTTTTCATTTTATCCTCCAGGTTGACGTTGCGAATCATGAACAACAAGGCCAATGACAGCCATACCCCATCGACGTCCGATTTCCAGACGGATGCCACGACTTTTTCCCAGGGAAAACCTCGAATCCTCGTCGTGGGAACGGGGGCCATCGGCGGCTATTACGCGGGCAAACTTGCCCGGGCAGGCGCTTTGGTTTCAACGGTACACCATTCGCGCACCGATTATGAAGCCGTTCTCAAGGAGGGCATTCGCGTCGAAAGCATCCAGGGCGATTTCCATTATCGCCCCTTTTCGGTTCATCGGGAAGTCTCGGATTATTCTTTTCACGCCGACATCATTCTGGTGGCGGTCAAGGCCGTTCCCGAACTGGATGTGGCGGCGTTGATCCGCCCGGCGGTAGGGCCGGGTACCCTGATCTTGTTGGTGCAAAACGGCCTGGGGAACGAAGAACCAATTGCCGCCGCCTTTCCCGGCAATATCCTGATCAGTGGTCTGGCCTTTATTTGCGTTTCAAGAATCGCTCCAGGGGTGCTGCGTCACCTGTGTTATGGACGCTTGAGCATCGGCCTGTATCCTCGGGGAGAGGAGGCCCGGGTCGTTTCGTTGTCACGGTTGTTCGCCGCGAGTGGCGTACCATGTGCCGTCTGTGCCGACATCGTTGCCGAACGCTGGAAAAAACTGATCTGGAATGCCGCGTTCAATCCGATTTCGGTGTTGGGCCATCACGCAACCACCCGTGACATGATGGATTCTCCGGTGGTGCGAACGCTGGTCGAAAGGGTGATGCGCGAGGTCTGCCGTTTGGCCAATGCCGAAGGGCATCTCCTCGATGAAGAGGCCCTGGTGGCGAAAAACATGACGGAAACCGACCGGATGGAATCCTACAAGACCAGCATGCTGCTCGACTTTGAAGCGGGCAGGCCCCTGGAGGTCGAGGCCATTCTCGGCAAGGCGTCCGCCATTGCCCGGACTCATGGAATTCCAACCCCCGGTCTGGATGCCTTGCACGCCCTGTTGACCCTTGCCACCCGACCGCGTCCTCCGGGTCGCGGGTGATCCCGGTGGCATGGCGCGGCAAGGAGTCACGCATGGCGATTGTATCATGAGGAACTGTTTCATTGGCATGACCGCCAGGGTCTATCCGCGCAGCCAGGAGACCAGGATGGCTGCCTGCACCAGTGAAACCAGGACCAGCCCGTAGGCGCCGCCGACGTAAATGAGTGACAGAATTCTGACCATGAAATTCATCGCTGGGGGGGGCTCGACGGCTCTGCGACGTGCGGACATGCCAATTCTCCTCACAGGGAACCTTGAAATTTAATGAGATTATCCGCATGACTGAAATTTGACGCCAGACGGATGCCCGATGATAAAGCAAGGTCCGGGCCAGACGACGGGTGTTGGTTCCGGGAAACATGGCGATGCGACGATGGATCCTGATGGATTGTTTGCGGGTCGGGAGAGAGGGAGGAACTGGATGTGCGGGTCAACGGTTCATGAGGGCTTGGAGTTCCACCTGGACCTCGCCCTGACGGAATTGGAAATATTGATCCATGATGTGCAGGTTGTAGGCGTTCAATGGTGAAAAAATGATGCGAATCCGTTGGCCGTTGCTCAGGGGAAGGACATCGAGAATGTTGCCGTCGAGGGCGACCTCATGCGGTCCCAGCTCGATGGTGTCGCCCACCTTCAGCCATTTGAGCGGCACCTTGAATTCGACCCGGACAGGGACGAACAGCATCATTTCATCGATGGTTTGCCCACGTTTCAAGGCGACGGCGATCCCCCCGCCCGACAGGTTGTCGATGGAACCGGAGTATTTTTTTTCTTCGAGGAAAAGATGCACCGGGACGGGAGTTTCAGGGGCGACCCGCTTGAAACAGCGTTGGCCGACGGTACCATCGGTCAGGGAAAAGGAGGTCAACAGCGCGGTCCCCTGCTGGAGATCCACGTTTTTGACACTGGCCTTCAGACCTACGGGCAGGTGCGATACCGCCATGAAGACCAGGCCATGTTCTCTCATGGCGGCCAGGATTTGTCCCTGGGTTTGGATGAGGACCTCTTCGTGGTTGTAGCGCAAGACCAGTCCGCTCCCCGAGAAAGGGATCCCCTTGAACTGGGAAAAGAGTCGGATTTCCTCGATGCGGGAGTGAATGATCTCGAATTCCCGATTGATGTTGACATAACGTTGCAACAGGGGATCGTCAAGGTAGACCGACAGACGACAGAGCGGGGCGCCGTTGAGCATGCAGACCGGCTCCTTGAAGGCGATCGGTTCGTTGAAGACCTCCCCCATTCCCATGAGAATTCCCTTCAGCAGGGGACACAGTTTCCTTTTGGACACGTAGGCGATGGCGACCTCGCCGTGCTTGAGGCGATAGGTGCGGATATCGGGAGGCAGGGAATTGTCGCGGGGGTTGGGAAAAGAGGACAGAATATCGCTGTTCAAATGCTCCAGAATATCCATCGTCTTCCAATGTTCGTGGATGATTCCGGTGGATCGGCCCATTTCCACGAGTCCCGGGGCCAGATGCGTTCCAAACTGGCGCAGCATGTCTTCCCGCGCAATGCCCAGCAGTCGGGCTCCCTCCGAAAACAGGGAAAAGATGTTCTGATCAGGATAGAATTGATCGGGTGAGAATTCGGAGTTGTCGAGGCCGGCCCGTTCCAGGATCCGGGGCCAGGCATCGCTGCCCAGGCGGGAGCCCAGGAAATCCTCGAAGGCGAGAAAGATGATACCATGCATGAAGGTTCGAATCCGTTGATATTATATGATGGATGTCCGTAATCTTCGGGTCATCGATGGCGGCCTGTTCCACCGGGAGATTCGGGCATTGTCCGATAAAAATTTCATAAAGACAAAGGGAGGCCAGCCTTTTTGTCCAGGGAACGCCATGATGTGGCGCCGATTGACCTCCAACCGGGTCCATGGTATGGAGCCTGGAACCGACCGGTGTTCCGTGGCGCCTTGAAGGATGGACGGGGTGATGACAGGATTGATGAGGGATGGACGGATTCCTGTGATCGTTTCATCCCGTCGAATGGACGATTCTGTCATGTACGGCGTCGATGTCATTCACGGGATTATTCCTTTTTTGCATCCAGAAAGCCATGGATTTCATGAGAAAGTCTTCCCACTTCCAGCAACGTGTTCGCACCAACCAGGAGAATGTGCAATGTCGCTCGAAAAACATCGAAAATTGATCATCATCGGTGCTGGTCCATCGGGATATACCGCGGCGATCTATGCGGGACGGGCCAACCTCAAGCCCATGATCCTTCAGGGGATGCAGCCGGGCGGGCAGTTGACGATCACGACGGAGGTGGATAATTTTCCCGGTTTCGAACACGGTGTCCAGGGGCCGGAACTGATGGAAAAAATGCGGATGCAGGCGGAGCGTTTCGCCACGGAGATCGTTTCCGATTCGGTAACCAGCGTCGAATTGAAACGGAAACCTTTTCGGATTCACTGTGATTCCGGGGATGTCTATACCTGTGATGCCCTGATCGTGGCGACCGGCGCCTCGGCACGCTGGTTGGGGATTCCCGCGGAAAAAAGGCTCAATGGTTATGGGGTATCCGCCTGTGCCACCTGTGACGGTTTCTTTTTCAAGGGGCAGGATGTGGCGGTGGTGGGGGGTGGGGATACCGCGGTGGAGGAAGCGTTGTTCCTGACCAATTTTGTCAACAAGGTTTACCTGATCCATCGGCGCGACGCCTTGCGCGCCGAACAGGTGATGCAGCGGAAAATGGAGGAAAATCAGAAAATCCAACCGGTCTGGAACTGTGTCGTCGAAGATATTCTCGGGGATCCGGGCAAGGATGGGGTGACGGCGATCCGGGTGCGCAACGTTCGGAGTGGCGCCATCGAGGACATCGCGGTGCGTGGGGTTTTCATCGCCATCGGTCACTCGCCCAATACCGCCATCTTCGGGGATCAACTGGACAAGGATGCGACCGGGTATCTGGTGACGAAGCCCGATTCGACCGCGACCAATATTCCCGGAGTCTTTGCCGCGGGCGACGTTCAGGATCGGGTGTTCCGCCAGGCGATCACCGCCGCCGGGACCGGTTGCATGGCGGCCCTGGAGGCGGAACGCTTTCTGAATGAAATGGAAGGGGCCGCGACACGAATCTGATCGAAAAAATGGACTGTTTCCATCATTTCGATGCTTCAAAAGGTATGGACGCATCTGGGAAGGGGGGATCCCTTCCCAGTTTTTGATCTTCTCCAATCACGGTTTCCCCAGGCCCAGGTGCCGAAGGATGAATTGTGACACTGCGTCTGGTTCGTTCAAGGGAATGGATGGAAGGGTGGGGTGGGCTGCGATGGTGGGGTCGTCGGTGGCGATGGCGATGACATTGATCAGTGTTTCAATATAGGAAGGGTCGGTGACATCCCGGCGATGAATGGCGATCTTGGGGTGGTCATGATTTTTGTATCCTTCGACCAGTACCAGGTCATGTCCTTGAAACAAGGCTATTTGTTGTTCCAGCTCCGGTTCCTGTCCCGGGGTCGATTCCTGAATCAGAAACCATCGTTCCTTGCAGGCAAACAATACGGTTTTCGCTCCGGCCTGGCGGAAACGATGGGTATCCTTTCCTGGTTTATCGGGGTCGGCGGGATGGTGTCCATGTTTGATCGCACCGACGCGAAATCCGGCCTCGGCCAGTTCGGCGATGACCCGTTCCATCAGGGTGGTTTTGCCACTGCCGCTGGGGGCGGCAAAACCCATGACGCGGGGGGCGGAGCGGGCGGTCATCCGCCGCTCACCGGGGGGAAAAAGGCGATCTCATCCCGGTCACCGACCGCGGTTTCGGGTTGGGCATATTCCTGATTGACCGCAACCCGTAACGCTTCGTCGGCCAGGGCTTCGTTGTGTCGCTCATCCAGACCGCGAAGATACTGGAGGCATTGTGCCACGTTGTGTACCGATTGCGGCAATGTCCGGTGTTCCTCGCCGATACCGATTTTTTCACGAACCCAGGCGAAATAGAGAATACGCGCCATTCCGAAATGTGCTCCTTTGGTTGTTCGATTCCAGGTTTCCCCGCATGATCCTTGATGGATGGACTCAACCGCAATCCGCTTGAATACATGGTTTTCAAACGTCATTCCCTGCCACGGCGGGAATTCAAACGTTGATCGGGCGCGGTGCGTTGACGGCTTCCCGCTTTCGCGGAATGACAGAAACGACGCATCTTGTGCTGGTTGCGGTTTAGAAACCGACGGCCAGTTGCATGGTGGCGGAATTGGATGTCTCGTCGGTACCTGCCCGGACCGGTCCCCCCTCGACCGAACTGGAGTCACTGACTTTGTAATCCTGATCATGTGCCCATTCAAAGGACAGGTTGGTGTTGGGAAAGAGGACGACCGAGACCCCACCACGCAACCGTCGTTGTGGCATCAGGAGTCCACCGGCCTCTCCCGTCTGCTGATAACCGACCGCCACCATTCCTCCGTAGCCCATCCAGATCCAGCCATACCCCAATTCGGTATTGAGCGTCCAGGGGCGGGCGCCGCCACCATTCCAGAGCAGTTCTCCCGGATCAAATTCTTTCATGGCGGTGACATATTCCGCCAGTCCGGTCCACGGACCCGTCTCCAGACTTCCGTGAAGGCTCAGACCAGGTATATGACGCCTCATCGTGGTCTCATCGACATCGGAGTCGGTGATAAAATTGGCATCCTCCAGGGTGCTGATCAGGTCCGAGCCAAAATGGACCTTGGCGAAGTTGTAATCCCGGTCATAGGACAGATTGCCGCCGAATCCTCGAAGGTGGCTGTCGGTGCCACTCTTTTCCGCATCACCATTGAAGAGATAGATCGAACCGCTGTAATGACTGTATGAAAATCCGGATTGAACCGCGCTCTCGGTGGTTTCGCCCAGGTCGAGGGTCAGTGGATCGGAAATCATGAGGGTTTCGAACCGTCCGAAGGGCAGCGTCAGCAACCCGGCGGTCAAAAAGGCGGGAGTCACGCGGGGATTGGCCAGGGTGATGGTGGCGGAATCGACGTCGATCTCCTTGTCGGAGCCATTTTCTTCGTGCAGCAACACCACCTTGGAGGAGACCCAGTCATGAAGACGCGCCTCGGCGGTCAATTCGGCGGTGGCAAGGGTGACATCGCTTTCTTCCCTGCGTGCGGTGGTGAAGTCGCCATCATGATTGTTGTTCCAGTTGGCTTCGACTTCGACCGTCCCACCCAGATGGATGCGGTCGCTCCATTTGAGGCCGGAAGCGTTTGTCGCCTGGGAAGGGGGTTCTCTTCCGGATGGGGCGGCGCTCGGATTCTGGCCTGGGGGGGGGGTGTTGCGGGCCGTGGTGGCTTTTTCCAGTTTCAATTTCAACTGTCCGATTTCGCGTTGCTGATCCTGAAGCATTTGCCATAGTTCTTCCCGAGTGGGGGTGTCGCTGGCCAAGCCGGTCCCTGTTTTTGCCACTGTCATTCCCAGAAGGAGGGTCAATGTGGCGAAAATCGGTTGCTTCATGGTGTATTCTCTTTTTCGGACGGGCATTTTTCGGTAATCTTCGCACTTTTCACGGTGACACGTGCGATTCGGGTGGTTCCATGACTTCCATTAAGGAGCAGTCTACCATGGACCCTGCGGAGCATCAAAGTGACAAACGAAACCTTATCCACTCATTTTCAGGAAAAATTTAATGTCCTCCAGGGAAGTCATCCTGTTCATTGGTGATATTTTTGGAAAGTCGGGGCGGTTGGTGTTGAAAAACCGACTGGCGGGTCTCAGGAAAAAACATTCCGTATCGGCGGTTGTGGCCAACTGCGAGAATGCGGCTGGAGGAATCGGGGTGACGCCTGCGATTGCGCGGGAATTGCTTGGGATGGGGGTGGATGTGTTGACCTCGGGCAATCATATCTGGCGTTATAATGAAATTTCGCGGTATCTGGAGGAAGAAAAACGATTGATTCGTCCCTTGAACTACCCCCCCGGCGCTCCGGGGCGGGGGATGACGGTGGTGGAATTGGATATGGGGTTTACGCTCGGGGTCATCAATCTTCAGGGGCGGGTGTTCATGGATCCGTTGGATTGTCCCTTTCGGGTCGTGGACCATTGTCTGGCACGGATGGCCCTGGGGCGTGACCCGCATGCGATCATCGTCGATTTTCACGCCGAGGCGACTTCCGAGAAGGCGGCCATGGGGGTTTATCTGGATGGTCGGGTGACGGCGGTCGTGGGGACCCATACCCATGTTCCCACCGCCGATGCCCGCATATTGTCCAAGGGGACCGGTTTCATGACCGATGTCGGGATGACCGGTTCTTATGATTCCATCATTGGAATGGAGGTGCAATCGGTCATGCCCCGCTTTCTCAAGGGGTTGCCGACCCGTTTCGAGCCCCAGACGACCGAGGGGACACTTTCTGCCGTTCTGATCGAGGTGGATCGCGCCACCGGGCGATGTCTTCGCTTGAGTCCGATCCTGGAAGGGGGGGGGATGGGGAGCAGAGCTTCATGATCGCAAGATTGGTTTTAATTGAAACCATTCTCAAGTCGCCTTGTTCTCCGCCATGTCTGCCATGCCGGGTTCGTAACGGACCCAACGATTGCGTCCTCCTTTTTTGGCGGCATAGAGTGCCATGTCGGCTGCCTTGACGACATCCCACAATTCCTCTCCGTCGGCGGGAAAACCGGCGACACCGATGGAGATGGTTTTCTGCAGGATTCCTCCCGAAAATTGAATCTTCATTTTTTCAACCGCCACCCGGATCTTTTCCGCGAGTTGTGGCCCGGTGTAGTCGTGGTTTTCCTGGAGAATGACCATGAACTCTTCGCCACCATAGCGAATGACGATATCCGAGGTCCGAATCTGGGCGCTCAATGTTTTTGCCAGTGTCTTGAGGACGGTATCGCCAACGTCATGGCCATAGGTATCGTTGACGTTCTTGAAATGGTCCAGATCCATCATCAGCACCGAAAGGCTGTTGTTTTTTCGGCGGGTCGTGGCGATCAGCGTGTCTTCGTATTCTTTCAGGAAGCGCCGGTTGTGAAGGCCGGTAAGGGCGTCCCGCAAAGCCGATTCCCGCAGGGTATCCAGCAACCGCTTGGCCTCGACGGTTGGAGAGGATTCGCGCAGGTAGGTGCGGATGAAGGGGAGCAAAAACTGGTAGACCGGACCATCCGTTCTGAGCGCGACGATTTGAATGATCATTCCCACCTGTCCCGAATGGAAGACGGGAACGCACAAGTGGCCAAGATTGTTTGTCTCCTCGCCATGGACGAACTGGCTGCATATATAGCGATTGTCGAAGGAATCGATGACATGTCCGGTGCGATGGGCGCGGCAGGAGTCGGCGTGGAACATGATTCTGGCGTTGCACCAGCGGGCAGCCTTCATCTGATCGCCATCGACGACCACCGCCTTGATGTGGTTATGGGTCGGCAAGACCTCGTAAATGGAAAAGGTGGTGACGCCAAATTTGTCGATCAACAACTGGCTGATGCGGAAATAGACCTCCTGTGTGGTCTGGTCTTCCTCGACCGCCTGTTTGAATTGCGCCACTTCCAGAAGGGTTTCGACCATTTCCGTGGTGGTAGTGACCAGATTGCTGTTTTCCTCGATTTCGTAGCGGATCAAACGGGAAATATCGTGACTGATGGCCCCCAGGTTGATTTGCAGATGTTGCATGAGACGGTTGAGATCGCGGGAAATCAATCCCATCTCATCCCGGCCACGATAGTCGATCTTGCCGCTGAAATCGCCGTCGGTCGCCCGGGCCACGACGTGCTGTACCCCCTGGGCCGTCTGCACCACGGGAGTGATCTGCCGGCGGAAGACAAAGGCGAAAAACAGCGCGAACAGGATGACGATGACCAACATGATGGCGATCGTCGTCAACGCCTTGTCGCGAAGATGTTCCATGGACAGATGGATGGTGACGACACCCAGAACCTCGCCGATGGCGACCTGATGGCATTGCAGACAGTTGGGGGTTCCCACGTTCGAGGCGACGAAGGGAATGGTGCCGCGGAAAACGGGGATGGATCCGCCCTCGACAATCGAATAATAGGGTCTCCCGGTTTTCAGTACCGATTGATCGACTGCGTCACTGGTCTGTTCCCGCGCGAGCCCACTGCCGAATTGTTCGACCACGCCGTGCCCCCGGATCACCCGGGCCTCCGAAAGGCCTTCGATCTCGGCAAGCCGTTTGAGAAACTGGTCCCTTTGATCGATCACCCCATTGATCATCGATTCGGTCAGACTGACGCGGATCACCTCCGCCACCGAACGGACATGATCTTTGGCCGTGGCGATGGAAAATTCGCGAAAGGTGACAAGACTGACGAAGACCAACATCAGAATCATGGCGCCCGACAAGGCAACGATCAGAAAGGTTGTCTTTGCCTTGAGGTTCATCGATTCGATGGTGGAGAGCACTTTTATGTACATAACCGATTCCATGACGGTATTGACGTCCGAGGTCAGAAATGTTTCAACCGTATTTCAAGTCATCGAACGCAGAAGATCCTGGAACCGAACCCCGTAGTCAGTTTTGCGATTCGTCATGATTCAATGTTCCTGAAATTTCCCGCGCCATGAATGCGGTGAATCCATTGGGTCATTGATATTGCATGTGGAAGTGCCGTACCATTCAATGATCGGCTGATATTGGGGCCTCCATGAGTCAACGGGACATTAACATCTTTCATGCCTCGAAGAAACCCCTCAAAACGTTTGACCACGCGACAAAAGGTTCGCATCGAAGCCTTGCGGGAACGAAGGTGTCAAACCTTGGTGGTCGATTCTTTTTCTTCCGGGGGGGCGCCCTTGCCACTGGAGACGGAAAACCCGGAAGAAGGAAGGGTCATCTCTCATTTTGGGCTGAATGTCGAAATCGAGGATGTTCGTGGTACACGTATCCGGTGCGCGGTGCGGGAGACTCTGGGAACGGAACCGGTGTGCGGTGACCGGGTGTGGTGGAGTCGTTCGGACGCCGCCTCCGGACAGGGGGTGATCTGGACGATTCTCGAACGCGCAAACACCCTGAGACGACCAACGGGGGGGGGGGATGTTCAGACCGTGGCGGCAAACATCGATACGCTGATGGTGACCTTGGCCGCCGACCGACTCAACACCGGATTGCTCGATCGTTACCTCGTCGCCGCCGAAGCCAATGCCATGGAAGCGGTGATCGTGATCAACAAGATGGACCGCATCGACTCCGAGGATGGACTCGTGGCTGTTCTTCAACCGTATCGGGCGATGGATTATCGCATTTTCTTCGTTTCGGCTTTGACGGGAAGAGGAATGGATGACCTGGAGGTGGTGTTGCGCGATCGGACCAGTATTTTCTCCGGCCATTCCGGTGTGGGTAAATCCTCCATCGTCTCCCGATGGGTCGAAAATGGGGAAGGACCGGTGATCGGCCCGGAACACCTTCCCACCGGTCAGGGACGGCATACGACAACCGTCGCCAGAATGTATTCTCTTCCCCTCGGCGGATGGTTGATCGACTCGCCCGGGATTCGCGAATTCGGCCTCGCCGATATTTCCAGGGAATCGTTGGCCCTGTATTTCCGCGATGTGGTCCGGCATTCCCGTCCCTGTCGTTTCGCCGATTGCAGCCACGAACATGAACCGGGTTGCGGGGTCAAGGAGGCGGTGTCCCAGGGACGGGTCACCCGGACACGATATGAAAGCATGTTGCGCATTTTTCATTCGCTTTCTTGAGGCCATCCAGGGACCCGCATGTGCTGCAATGGAGAAAAAATCTTTTTCCCGGACTTTCTCGAACAAGGCCATTGACATCATCCGGAAATCCTGGTAACTAAGCTGTTCTCTTGATTCGATTGCGCCCGTAGCTCAGCCTGGATAGAGCAACTGGCTACGAACCAGTAGGCCGGAGGTTCGAATCCTTCCGGGCGCGCCAAAAAAAACATGACATGCGGACGTAAAAAAAGCGCCAACATGATGCAGGCGCGATGCGTGATCCCGTTCGGGCGATCAAACCCGGCCACGGTGTTTTGTCGTGACGAGGAAAAGGCTACAGCCCTGTTGGCGGTGGTGTCAAGGGGGGAATTTATCTGTTGTTTGGCGGGACATCGTGGTACGCTTACTCCAGTTGTCACCCTGGCAAGGAGATTGCCCCGTGAGTACCGCGATTGCATTCGACACCTTGGCATATGCCAAGAAATTGAAAGCCGTTGGCTTTACCGAGGATCAAGCGGAAGTCCAGGCCGAAGCCATGGTCGAATTGATTGAAGAAAGGCTGGCGACCAAGTTGGACATTGAGAACGTCCGGCGCGACATGAAGGAAATGGAACTGCGACTTGTGATCCGTCTTGGCGGAATGCAGGCCGCGACGGTGGCCGTGGTGGCGGCACTGGTGAAGTTGCTTTGATTCCTCAGTGTCATGTATTCTTCCCAATTTTTCTGACGACGTCTCCCGAATGTTAACGTCGTACCCTTCCTGCCGCAGCCAGGCATGGATAAAGGGGACCTGGGGATTGCCTCCAGTGAATGACGGCCATGGCGCGACTTCGGGTGCTCATTCTCCATCCCTCGTTGACCCCCTATCGGATCGATCTGTTCAACGCCCTGGCCGATCCCTTTGATCTGACAACCCTCTTTTTTCGTTCCAATCCGGTCAGTCAATCGTTCGATCAGACTCGGCTGCGCCGACAGTTGCGTTGTGCTCATGGTGATTTGAACCAGGGGATCGATCTGTTTGGCCGGCAATTTCGCTGGGGCATCGGCATGGCGCTACGAGTCCACCGGCCCGATGTGGTCGTCGTGATGGAATATGCCCCTTCGACCTGGATGGCGGCATGGCAACGCTTTATTGGCCGAAAGAATTTTGGACTCCTGATCTGGACCGCCGACAATGTCGAAATGTGTCTCGGGGCATCGCCCATTCGATCGATGGCGCGAAAGTTTTTATTGTCCCATGCCGATGGCCTCATCGTCTATTCCGCGGCGGTGCGGGACTGGTTTGTCGGATGGGGCATGGACCACGAAAAAATGGCCGTGTGCGCCAACATCAACGATCCCGGTCGCTTTCGTACACGATTGCGGGAAGCACGGGACCTGGCCTGTTCGTTGTGGCAACGGTATCGGCTTCAGGGGCGGTTTGTCTTTCTTTCGGTTGGCCGGCTGGCCGCCATCAAGGGGGTGGACCGCATTCTCCTGGCCTTCCATGAGGTCCACAGGCTGAGACCGGAAACGCGGTTGGTGATCGTGGGCGATGGGGTGGAACGGGAAAGGTTGGAATCCTCGATGCGGGCGTTGCGTTTGGCGGAGGCGGTCCTGTTTACCGGACAGTTGCTGGAACAGGAACTGGCGGCATGGTACCTGTTGGGACAGGTCTTCCTTCTGGCCAGTTCCTTCGAACCTTATGGGGCGGTGATTCACGAGGCCTTGACGGCGGGAATGCCGGTGGTCTGTTCACGGGTCGCCGGGGGACGGGATTTGATCGTCGAAGGAGAAAACGGATGGTTGTTCGATCCGTGGGATCGTGATGAGTTGGTGGTTTGCATGATGAACGCCATGGCGGGTCGTCCGCTTTCCTCGATTCCCGCCGCCGTCCTGCCCCCCGATCTCATGCCCATTGCCTTTACCGATGGTGTTGCCCAATTTATTCGTCTTGTGCAACAGACTGCCAAGCAGCGAATTCATGAATGAAATAATGAACAAGGATCAACCACTTTGATCGATCGCATATCCGGGGGTCGGTTTCTCGGCGAATTGTTCGGCGAATGGCAACGCGCTGGCTTCCGGTATGCCGTCCTGCGAGACTTTGAACATCTTCCCGATTCGACCGGGGGCCATGATCTGGATCTGTTGGTGGAGCGGGATGATTTGGAATCGATGGTTCGCCTGGCGTGTCGCGTGGCCGAAAGGCATGGTGGAGGATTGATCGCGGGCTACCGGCAATCGGGTTTCCTTGCCCGATTTGCCGGTCGTTCGAGCGGTTGGTGGGGCATCGCCATCGATTTTTTTTCGGAACTTTCCTTTCGTGGACTGCCGTACTACGATGCCAGGAAAACCCTGGAACGCCGGGTATGGTGGCGGGGGATACCGGTCGTTGCCGTCCCGGAAGGGACGATGATCGCTTTTCTCAAGGAATTTCTCCACAACGGCACCGACCGTAAAGGTTATCTGGCCGGGGCCTCCCGGACGTATTTTCTCGATCCGGTTCATTGGCGCGGCATCTTCGAGGAATCATTCGGGATGGATGGGCGCCTTCTGCTCGTTCGGTTATTGTCTTCCGGGATGCCCGATTCCGGTGAACCCTTGGCACGGTTGGTCAGGGACTTGCGTCACTGTTTGCGGCAGCATCGATGGCGGCAAAATCCAGGCGGTACCTGGTGGCGTCAATGGAACAACCGGATCGGTCGATGGCGGCGACTTTTCATTCCGCCTGGCTTCATGCTGGTGATTCTTGGTACCGACGGATCGGGAAAATCGGCTCTGATCGCAATCTTGCGCGAGACGCTGACCCACCCCTTGCACGGGGCCATTCACGTTCGCCACTGGCGGCCTGGATGGTTGCCGGCGCTTTCGGTGTTGACCGGGGGCACGGCCCCCCAGGGTCCGGTCACCGTCCCCCATCGGTCAACCCCTTCGGGATGGCTGGGGTCGATGGCCCGGCTGGGTTATTATTCGTGCGATTTTATCTTCGGTTATTGGCTGCGCGTCTTTCCCGAACGGGTGTCCCGACCATGTCTGACCATCTTCGACCGCTATTTTTACGATTTTCTGGTGGATCCGCGGCGCAGTCGGGTGGCCCTGCCTTCCTGGATCATCCGTGTCATCGCCTGGCTCGTTCCCCGTCCCGACCTTGTGTTCTGTCTCGGAACCGACCCCGAAATCATCCATGCGCGCAAGCCGGAACTCTCCCGCGACGAAATCGCCCGGCAGGTGGAACGGCTGCATCATTGGCAGGGGACCATGGACCGTTCCCACTGGTTGGACACGGGAACGACGATCGAAAAAGTGCATGACGATGCCCTGACACTCCTGTTCCAGGCCATGTCCTCGCGGATGATTCGACGCCATGAATCACTTTTCAAGCAATCAATCGGTCGATGAACGGGGCGTTTCGTGGAAAATCGTTCTGGATGTGCCTCCTCGGGGGCGGGTTCTGGCGTTGGGGCTGGGGCTGGGAGAACTCCTGGGACTGGCGCGAACCTGGGATCGGGTCGATGGCTGGGACATCGATCAGAAAGAAAAGCGGGACGATTCCCTTCCAGAGCACATGGATCGACGCATCCGTCTTCTGGAAACGATGGACCGGATCGACCCTCCCTACCATCTGATCGTCGTCGGACGGATGGTGTGTGACTTGTGGATTCTTCATGCCGCCCTGGCGGATGGTGGCTTTTTGGCTTGCCTTGGGTTTCGCGGATGTTCCATCACCCCAGGAAAACTGAAGAAAACGGGATTCCAGTCCATGACCACCCTGGCCGCTGTGCCGCCGCGACAGCCGCGTCTGTTCTTTCCGCAGGAGGATCGGTTTCAACGGCGAATGGGCCTTTCTTTTCATGCTCCGGGGCGTCCCTGGTTGGGAGGGCTGGTGTCGGGGTTACGATTCCTGGTTGGCGCGGGTTGGCCGGTTTATCCCGGATGGCAGGGGGTCCTGCTCGCACGCAAATCCGCGGACCCAGGGGTGATTTCCGCGGGATTCATTCGCTTTCTGGGCGAAAAATTGCGGGGTCGTCCCGATTACTGGGTGATCTACGCCGGTTCCGGACTTGCCAGACGCAAAATGACGATCCTGGTCGGAAATCGGCAAACGGGAGATGCATGGATCGCCAAACTGGCCGATTCCCCCGCCGGGGTGGAGGCGCTGCATCAGGAATCACGGGCCCTTGCATTTCTTTCCCGATCCGCCCTCTCCAGGCAAATTCCCGCCATCGTCATCGACCGGGAATCCTGGATGGGACACGAAATGTCGTTGCAAACGATGGTGGGTCGCTCCGGTTTGGCTCAGGTCACCCGTTGGACCGGGGGACATGGAGACTTTCTTTTGCGTCTGGCCGGTTTGGGCAGACATGTTCGACCCCTGGGCGATACGGCGTGTTGGCGGCGCCTGGTCGCGGCGTATGAAGGCGGGCATCCCTGGCCTGAACGGGTCCACACTCATTTTTCCCACCTTCTCCAGGAGGTCCGGGATGGCATCGAGGTGCCGTGTTGTTTCGTTCATGGCGATTTCGCGCCATGGAACCTGCGTTTCGACCATGGAATCATGTTCGTGATCGATTGGGAGGAGAGCGAACCCGACGGACTGGCCACCACCGATCTGTTCCATTTCTTCTATTCGCGCCTGGGTCGGAAGCAGGGGTTCGGACCGGAGCAGCTGTTTGCCCGGTTTGGCCAGATTCTCGCCGGGAAAGAATGGCAGTGGATCAACATGCATGAAGGGATGGGAACCGTGATCCGTTCGTGGCTGTTGCAACGTTTTCTTTGCCGCAATGAACCTCAGGCCCTCGAATCCTTGTCCCTGATCGTTCCGGGAGAAAAATGGCCATGGAAAAAAGGTTGAAAATTCTTGTTTCCGCCTATGCCTGCGAACCGGGACATGGTTCGGAACCGGAAGTGGGGTGGCAATGGGTGATGCAATTGACCCGTTTTTTCGAGGTCTGGGTCTTCACCCGTGAAAACAACCGCATGGCCATCGAGGCCGAACTGAAATCCCGGAACGATCCCTGGCTGCACATGTACTACCATGACCTGCCCCGGTGGGCGTCCTTCTGGAAAAAGGGGCAGAGGGGGGTTCATGTGTACTATATCCTGTGGCAGTGGGGCGCCTGGTGGCGGGCCAGATCGTTGCATCGGCGAGAACGATTTTCATTCTGTCATCATATAACCTTCAGTCCCATGTACCACTTCCCGGTTTTTTCCTTGTTGCCGGTACCGTTCATCTGGGGACCGGTCGGTGGCGGGGAGCGGATTCCCCAGCCGTTCGTCAAAGGGTTTTCCTGGCGGTACCGCTTGCGGGAAGGGATCCGTTTTTTGTTTGGGATCGCAACCCGTCTCGATCCCCTGTTTCACCTGGCCTGCCATCGCAGTTGCCTGATCCTGGCGGCGACCGCGGCTTCCGCGGAAATGATTCCAAGGCGATACAGGAATCGGGTGGTCTTGGAGGCGCAGGTCGGAATGCCGGCGCATCTTGCCGCCGAAAAAAATCGTTTGACCCATCTTCCGCTTCGGTTCATCACCGCAAGCCGGCACGTCTATTGGAAAGGAATCGACCTTCTTCTTCATGCCTTTCGCCGCCTGGTCGATGAACTGGGGCCGGATCAGGTCCACCTGACCATCCTGGGCCGGGGACCCAGGACCCGATCCCTGCATGAGCTTTGCCGACGGTTGGACCTGGGCAATCATGTTGAATTCACGGCCCACCTGCCCACACGCGACCTGGTTCTCAAGGCATTCTCCCAGGCCGATGTGTTTGTCTATGGCAGTCTTTTGGAATGTGCGGGATTCGTCGTCCTCGAAGCCCTGGCGATGGGAACCCCGGTCGTTTGCCTGAATCTTCCCGGGCCCGGAGAAATCGTCGATGACGACTGCGGCATCCGGGTCGATGCGGCCACTCCCGAGGAGGCGATCGCCGGCCTGGCACGGGCAATGGCCGAACTTTTTCGGGATCGGCAACGATTGGCTCGATTGACGATCGGGACAAGGGAACGGGTTCAGGGTTCTTTCTTGTGGAATATCAAGGGAGACAGACTGCATCATTATCTGATTCCGGGGTGCAAACATTGGGGCGGCGCCATGGAAGGTGGGGAATGAGGGTGGAATTTCTGCATGAATGGTTGTAGAATGTTGCCGCGGATTGCCGGACTGTTCCGTTGGATCATGATGGCGGAGGTGATTCCCGGCGCCTTTGTTCCATGAATTTTCGGGGAGTTTTTCGCCATGGGTTCGTTGAGGAATGGATGGGTTGGGCGCGGGTTCGTGACGATGTTCGGGTGGGCAATCGTGATGATCGTTCTTTCGGGATCGGTCGGATCGTTGTCCGCTGGGGAAAAAATTCTCAAGGCCGATTATCGCCCCCGTCCACCGGAGATGGTGGTTGCCGAGGGGGAAAAAATATCGGGGCCGCTCAAGGATATTCTCAATGAAGCCGCCGGAAAACTCGGCTATCGGGTGCTATGGCGGGTCGCGCCCTTTCCCTTGAGCCTTCATGACCTTGAAACCGGTCAGGTCGATATTGTCCCCCGGGTCATCCAGGCCCCCGAACGCGAGGCGTTCGTTTCGTTTCTGGGCCCGATCGGTTACCAGGACAAGGATATTCAATTCCTGGTACACAAAGGAAAGGAAGGGACGATCCAATCCTACGATGATCTGAAAAAATGGGTCGTCGGCATCAAGCTGAAGACCGCCTATTTCGAAATGTTCGACAAGGACCCAACCCTCCGCAAGGAGACCGCGGCGGACGATCACAACCTTGCCCGAATGTTCATCGGCGGTCGTTTCGATACCGTGGCCCTTCTCGACCGTCAGGCCATGGAGGGGGTGTTGACCGGTCTGGGGTTCAAGGATTATTCCTTTGCCGACTATCGTTACCGGCAAAGAATCGGCAATTATTTCGGCATGTCGAAAAAATCGCCCCATGCCGCTCTTTCTCCCCTGCTCAACGATACGCTCAAGGAAATGGCGTTGTCGGGACGGGTGACCCAGTTGTATCGTTTGCATGGGGTCGAGCCTCCGTTGATTGAAGGCGTGACGCCAGGGGGAAAATAGTACGGAGGGGGGGGAAACATGGGACAATGTTTCCGGAGGGTCCCTCCTGGTTTATTCCCAAAGTCCCGCTTTGTGCCATCCATGGATCACGGCCATGACCCCCATGATCACCACCAGCAGGGCTGCGGCACGTTGCAGAACCTGCCGAATCTTCGGTCCCATGAGGGTGATGATCCATCCCAATCCCAGGAGCGCCGGAAGCGTTCCGAGGCCAAAGGCAAGAAGGATGGATAATCCGCCCGTGATCGACCCGGTGGCGAACGCCTTGGCCTGAAAGGCCCAATGCAATCCACATGGGAGAAGTCCGGTCAGGAGTCCCAGTGCGGCAGGCTTTTTCCAGGTGGAATGGATGTTTTTTTTCCCGAGCAGCCGTTCGTGCCACCCCCTGGCCCAGGAAAAACCGGGAACGGGGATGCCCCAGGTCTCCAGTCCCATGAGGATCATCGTCCCTCCCGCCAATATCAGGGGGAGGGCCATGAAGGTGGGGGAACGTCCCAGGGTGGGGACCAGGGAACCCAGCCAGCCACTGAGTCCACCCAGAACGAGATAGGTGGAAAGACGCCCGCAACTGTAGAAAAAATGACGCATCATCAGGTCGATGGAACGTGCGGGAAGCCTGGAATGATCGTCGCGAGCGAAACTCAGGGCGGCAACCATGCCGCCGCACATGCCGATGCAATGGCCGCTCGCCAGCAGGGCCGTCACGAAGGTCAGCCACAGGTCGATGGGGGTTGCGGACATCGTTGTCACTCCCGGATGGTCAAGGTGGTGGAATCGGTGCATGAACCAAAAGGATGGAACCGTTGTCCGATCATGGCGATGAGGCATGTTACCACTGCGGATTGACCGCCGGGGAGGGGAAAGCCATTCATCAGGATGGCAGGATGTTCTGTTGTCAGGGATGTCTCGGGGCCTTTCGCTTGATTCATGGTCTGGGGCTTGGCGCCTATTATGACCGTCGGACCGGGGGGGGTACCGGTTTGCTTGTGGGGGAGGGGGTCGATTCGGCGGTTTATGACGATTCCGAGTTCCAAAAGGAAATGGTGCGCGACCTTCCCGGAGGAGATCGGGAGGTCCATCTGCTCCTGGAAGGGATCCATTGCGCCGCCTGCGTCTGGTTGAACGAGCAGGTCCTGCGCCGAATACCTGGTGTCCTCGAAGCCCATGTCAATTTTGCCGATTTTCGGGCGACTGTCCGTTGGCATCCGGAAACGACCACTCTGGGTCATTTGATCGACGCCATTCAGCGGGTTGGCTACAAGGCGCATCCGTATGATCCCCGGAGGGTCGAGGAATCGCATCGGCGGCGGGATCGCTCATTGTTGATTCGCTTGGGGGTTGCCGGTTTCGGTGCCGCCAATGTCATGTTCATCGCCGTTGCCTTGTATGCGGGGACATTCCAGGGAATGGAGACGCGATACGAAACCTTCTTCCATTGGGTATCCCTGTTGATTGCCTGTCCGGTGGTGTTCTATTCGGGAAGTGTTTTTTTTCATGGCGCCTGGCAGGGGATCCGGGCTGGACGATTGACGATGGATTTTTCCATTGCCCTGGGGGCCACGGTCACCTTCCTTGCAAGCGTCGTGGCGACCTGGGGTGGTCCGGGCGCAGTCTATTTCGATTCGGTCACCCTTTTCATTTTCGTGCTTCTTCTGGGGCGCACCCTTGAATCGACCGCCCGGCGCAAGGCGGCGGGTGCCGCGGAACGATTGACCCGATTTCAACCCGAAACCGTCCAGGTCCTTCGGGAGGGGGTGGAACAGCGGCTGCCGCTCCGCCAGGTTCGGGTGGACGATGAAGTGGTGATCCGGCCTGGTGAACGGATCGCCGTGGATGGTTGGATCCTCCGTGGACGAACGACCGTGGATGAATCCATGTTGACGGGTGAGGCGGAAGCGGTGGTCAAGGTTCCAGGATCGGCGGTGATTGGTGGCACCATGAACGTGGATGGCGGCATTCATGTCCGGGTGCGTCGCGTGGGCGGGGAGACGACTTTGGCGCGAATTCTCCAAACCGTCACCGCGGCCCAAAGCAGCCGCACTCTGGTCCACCCCCTGGCCGACAGAGTCGCCGCCTGGCTGGTCGGAGGGGTGGTGTTCCTGTCTTTTGTGACCTTTGTCTATTGGTGGCCAAGGGACCCGGACCAGGCCCTGCCCAACGCGGTTGCACTTTTGATCATCACCTGCCCGTGCGCCCTGGGCCTGGCGACACCCGCGGCCATGCTCGTTGCCTGCGGCAATGCGGCGCGCGGGGGGATGCTCATTCGCGATCCGGGAACGCTGGAACGGCTTGCCCGAATCCAACAGGTCGTTCTTGACAAGACCGGCGTCGTCACCGAAGGAAAGCCAAGGTTGACCCGATCCCTTCCCGCGACCGAAAACGGCATCGATCATCGGACACTCTTGCGGCGTGTCGCCGCGGTCGAACGCTATTCGGAACATCCCCTGGGTCAGGCCGTGATGCGGGCATTTGCCGAACAGGAACTGGAACGACTCCCGGAGGCCGAAAATCCCCGTATTGAACCCGGTCTGGGCCTCTTGGCCCGGGTGGAAGGGGAAATGACGCGGGTGGGACGGCCTGAATTCGCCTTTGCCGGGGATCGGGAGGACCGTATCGAAATTCCCGTGGACGATTCGGGACAACCTGTGACCTGGGTCGCTTGTACCGTGGAAGGAACGCCGTGGGGGTGGCTCGGATTCCTGGACCCGATTCGCGCCGATGCCGTGGCTACGGTTCGTTTTCTCAAGGAACAGGGGTTGATTGTTTCTTTGCTTTCCGGCGACCGGCAGGCGTCGGTTTCCTGGACCGCCGACAGGGTGGGCATTGCCATGGCGGTGGGGGGGGTGTTGCCCGAGGAAAAACAGCAGGTCATTCGCGCCTTGCGGCAGGAGGGGATCCGGGTGGCGATGGTGGGTGATGGCGTCAATGACGCCCCGGCACTGGCGCTTGCCGATGTGAGTCTGGCGGTCGATCGCGCCGCCGATCTTTCACGGGCCACGAGTGATGTGATTCTGCTCGATCCCGGCCTTTCTTCCGTGGCACATTTGTTTGCCATGGCCCGGCAGACCCTGCGCATCATTCGGCAAAACCTGTTTTTTTCGTTGGCATATAATGTGGTGACCATTCCATTGGCGGTTGCCGGCTGGGTCAGTCCCATCGTCGCCGCCATCGCCATGCCCGTTTCAAGTCTGGTGGTTGTGGCCAATGCCCTTCGTCTGCGTGGCAAGGGATCGGGTGATGGAGGGGATGGCGGCATTTTTTCTCCAGGGAGTTTTCATGGATAGTGTTTTCATACTGTTGCCCATTGCCCTGATCCTCGGCGCCATCGGCCTGATGTGGATGATCTGGGGGGTCCGGACGGGTCAATTCGATGACATGGAAGGTCCGGCCCACCGCATCCTGTTTGATGATGACGCGGACATGATTCCCGGGACCGCGCATGATGAAACAAGGAACGTAGACGTGCGAAAAAAATAGAAGGTGGCGTATCATGAACTATTTCCTTGATGAGCCGTGGGTGACCCTGCTGGCACGGTCAGGGTCGATCCATCGTCCCCTGGAATTGAAGGTCGCCGGCCTTTCGGTGTGGGTGGGAGAATATCGCAATGCGCGTCAACGGAAATGGCAGTTGTATGGCGCCTGGGAGGAGGACGGGGCAGAGGCGTGGTTGGAGGAACTGTTTGCCCTGGGACGACATCATGGCGTATTTCAGATTGAATGCGCGTTCAACATGGCGCGTTGGACCGATGATCGGCTGTTGGCGCGTCTGGGGGCCAGGATCACCGACGAGTTTGGCACCAGTGTCGTGGATCTGGGCCGGGAGGAGCGCCAGTTATGGTCTGGACTTCATGGCAAGCATCGCAACATGGTCAATCGGGCCCGACGTGAGGCGATTCAGGTTCGTTCCACGTTGGATGTCCATGAGTTCATCACGCTCATGGACAGGTCTTATGCCAAGGGGGACATGAAAAATCCTTTCCCTCGGGAATATCTGCGATCATTGCTGTCCCTGGCGGGACCGCGTTTGCTGACCATGGGGGCCTATTCGGACCGTGGTTTGGAAGCCGGGGCCATTGTGCCATTGGATGCGCAACGGGGTTATTATTTGCATGGGGCGACACTTCCCGACGGTGTTCCCGGTGCGGCCCAATGGCTCCATTGGGAGGTGATGCTGGAACTGAAACGGCGTCAGGTCGCCGTTTATGATCTGGGAGGGGTGCGTCGCGCCACCGATAACCCGCGACTTCAAGGTATTTTTCAGTTCAAGGAACGTTTTGGCGGTCGGTTTCAACCCTGTTGGTATTGGTATCGGGTCATTCATCCGGGGAGAAAGTGGTTTCATGACCTGGTGACGCGGTTGCGGGTCGGGAAAACCGCATGAAACAAACGGAGATTTCCCTGCGGTGAACGGTTCTGAACGTTGGTCGCGGATCAGACGCAGCGATCGAGAATTTCCGTGAGTTCGGAATCCTCCAGAGGGATCGGATTGGTTTTCATGCTGGATCCGCGACTGTCGGCAACGATTGGGGGCCAATGGGAAGAATCAAGGCCAAAACGCCCCAGTCCTGGCAGGGCCAGGGTTTCCTTCCAGGAACGAAGCCTGGCCACAAGTCCAGCCAGGGCCTGGTCACGGGGATCACTACGTCCCGAAAGCAGATTACCTGTCCGGGCATAGCGATCCAGGGCGCCAGAATCAGGTTGGCGCCGACGCAGGGCCTCGATATTGATCGCGGTCGTCTCCGCCAGAAGGGTGCCGCATGCCACACCGTGGGGAATGGGAATCCGTGCGCCAAGGGCCGCGGCCAATCCATGAACCGCTCCCAGTCCTGTCTGTGCCAGACAGATGCCCGACATGAGCGACGCATAGGCCATGGCGGCCCGTCCCTGAGGATCGCCCCCACGGGAACGCCAGAAGGGAAGAAAATGATCCTTGAAGGACTCCATTCCCGACCAGGCAAGGGTATCGGTCATGGGATTGGTCCGGGTCGAGGTGAAGGATTCGAGCAATTGGGTCAGAGCGTCCATGCCGTTGGCGGCAAGAAGCGCATCCGGCGCCCCTTGCAGAAGATCGGGATCGACCACCGCCACCGCCGCCACCAGTCTGTCGTCACGAAAGGATTTCTTGAATCCTTCCGGCCCCCGACGGCTGAGGACGGCATTTTTGGTTGCCTCGCTGCCGGTTCCCGCAGTCGTTGGCACCGCGATCAGGGGAATCGCCGGTCCTTCATAGCGACAACCGCGTCCCACCCCCTCCAGAAAATCGAGCACGGACCGACCCGAGGCGATCAAACCGGCAATGGCCTTGCCTCCATCGAGGACACTGCCGCCGCCAATGGCTAAAACACAATCGATTCCATCGGTTCCATGGCGCTTGACGACCTCGTCCACGAGTTCCGGCGAGGGTTCGTCCTCGATCACCACCCGCTGCCACGCGCCGCCTCCCGATTCGATGGCCGCCACCACTCGCGCCAGATGTCCTCCCGATTCCAGGGATCGACCGCCAGTCACCAACAGCAGGTTGCGGCCATGACCGAGCGCGTGCCCCACCGAACGGAGCAACGCCCCCGGTCCAAAGTCGATCCTGGGAAGGGCGGCAATGGCGAATTCACCGACGTGCATGGACTAGATCTCCGGGAAAATGCCGATGTAGGGAACGCCATGTCGCGGTTCGGCCATCATCGTCGCGACCGTATCGCGCCAGGCGGCATAGTGCGCCGTCTCCTTGTGTGCCCGGGCATCGTCCGGGGTCCGATAGACCTCGTACAGATAGAACCGGTTACCGTCCTCGGAATCCCCGAGGACATCGAAGCGCAGATTTCCTGGTTCCTTGATGGACCGCTCATGATTGACTCGGGTCGCCTCGATGAAGGCATCGACCTGTTCCGGTTTGACATGAACATGAACCAAAGTGACATGCATCGAACGCTCCTTGATGGAAGACCGGCGGTTTTGGGTGCGCCGTTTCAGGCCGGAGTATCGACAAATTGTGATTCCAGCCAGGCGAGCAGGTTTCCGGCCGATTCCTGCCAGCCCGGTTCGAGCATCATGGCATGGGCCGTTTTTTTCAGGATGACTGCCTTGGTTCCGTAGTAGAAGGCGGTCCAGCGAACGTCGGTTTCGGGAACGAACATGTCCTCGTCGCCGCCAATCACCAGGATCTTGTCGTTTTTGCCACTGCCGGGAAGGGGGGCCAGTGGCGGCCAGCCCATGAGTTCCATGCTGGCCATGATGGGAGGTTCACCCACCCGGCTCAGAAAATCCAGAAAAACCGAATCGGGTACCGCCTCGGAAAAGACCATCTTGCGCACCACCCCGGGATCCATCGTCGCCACCCCCCAGGTCATGATGGCGGCCAGCTTGGTCCAAAGCAGCGGATTCATCACCATGGTTCGCCAGGAAGCGATTCCCAGTCCATAGGGGGGAACGGAGGCCATCAATACCATGCCTTTCCCCGCGCCACCCGTCTGGAAATATTTTTGCACCACGCCTCCACCGAAGGAATGGCCAATCACGACCGTCGGGCGATTGATGGAGGCATGGGCCTTGCGGACATCATCGACATATTCCTGAAGATGATTGAAACGCACCGGGGTCGATGAAGGGCTTTTTCCGTGCCCCCTCAGGCTGACCGCATGGCAACGGTATCCATGCCGTGCGAAAAAGGGGAGAAAATGCCGCTCCCACACCCACGCCCCGACACAAATGCCATGGACGAACAACAAATCGACCGGCTTTGACACGCCTGTCGGTTCATGGGTCACCAGTTCCAGATTCATGACGTTCTCTCCAACTCCTTTTTCACGCACACATGGTCCCCAGGCGTTTCATGTCGCTCCGCCGTTTAAAACTTTGGGGCTTTGCCCCCCGGATGCCACCAGGAAGGAGACACCGACCCCGGATCCATCCACACGCACGATCTGTTGTACATGTCAACAGCCTCGATCATCGGCAAATCGATACGACAGAATTCGATAGGCCAGTCGCGCGGCCAGAAAATCGCAGGCATGCAATCCCGGCACCGGGGCGAGTTCAACGATGTCGGCCCCAAGAACCCTGGATTCCCGCATGGCCATTCGCAGCAGCGGCATGACATCGTCCCAGAAGAGTCCACCCGGTTCGGGGGTTCCGGTAGCCGGCATCAGGCTGCTGTCGAAGGCATCGAGGTCGAAGGAAAGATAGACCGGACGTCCCTGGATCAGTTGTCGAACCTGTTCGATGATTTCCGGTCCTTTTCCTTCGTGGGCCCAGAAGATTTTGATCCGGCGCCGTTCCCGTTCGTAATACGCCGCCTCGGAACGGGAAATGTTGCGAATTCCGATGCTGACGACCTGAATTCCGGGATGATCGAGGCAACGGCGCAACGCCGAGGCATGGGAATGGTGTTCTCCCAGGTAGCCATCACGCAGGTCGGCGTGGGCGTCAAAGTGCAGGATGACAAGGTCGGGATGGCGTTGGACAAAGGGGATGATCGCCCCCGGAGTCAAAGAATGTTCTCCGCCCAGGATCAATGGAAAATAACCCTGCGTCAATGCCTGTTCCACCCGCCTGCCGAGCAGGGCGAGCGCGGCGCCGATTTCGCCGGGAACGGGTTCCCCTGCCCAGGTCCACAGGCCGAAATGGTCGCAGGCTTCGGTCCAGAGTTCGCAGTCGAAGGTTTCGACCTCACGGGAGGCCTCGATGATCGCCCGAGGTCCTCCGGACGTGCCCCGGCCATAGGAAACACTCGCTTCCAGCCCGAACGGCATCACCAGGGCCCGGCATGCGTCACCGCCCCTGGAATCCTGGGAGTCATCGGCCAAACCGAGGAAACCCAGAGAGGGCGGCAAAAGGATTAAATCATTCTCCGTCCTCTCGGATGTCTGGAGTTTTTCCATTTTCTGGCCCCGGTTCTTGAATTGTGCGCCATGTTTCGTCGGGGAGGATAGGTGATGACGTGAAGATCGGCAACGGAAAACAACCCCATGGCTCAAGAAATTGTGCGAAGAGCTCCATTGAAACGGAACCCTTCCAATGCGTTAGAAAGAGGCTTTCCTTTGCCTCCGGCGTCCATTTGACCTTCATACAGGCTCCACTTGGCGAAGAAGTCATTGACCTCATCGGTCGCATCCTCTCCTCGCACGCTCTGCTCCTGAGACTTTGCGAGGCGGCGAGCAATCAATTGTTGTTCCAGGGCCGCCTGGGTTGCCAGTGCAACAAGATCATTGGCAGTGTCTTTTTCCCTGGATTGTTGGACAGGCAGGATCGGAGAATGAATGATCATGTCCATTATTTTGGCCTCCTTATCGGAAACTGGCTCCGTTCGCCCGGATAAGGAGCGAAAACCAGTTGCGGATGAATGACTGGATCAAATGAAACAGCCGTCTTTCATCGTGAGGTGGAACCCTCGTTCGAACCGGTCCCGCCCGATTCTTCCTCCTCCAGGATTCGCGCTCCCTCCCGTTGAAAACGACTTCTGTTTCCCGGCCAGAAGGCCCAGGCGACAATGGCCAGAAAGGTCAGAAAAAACAGGACCAGGGCAATTTCCTTCGACCACAGCATCAGTTCACCGAACGTCATCGTCAGTCCTCCCCGCCGATTGTTGTACCACGACCAAAGGTTGATCGTATTCCCAGATGCCCATTGCCGTGTGGATCCTGAGCTTGAGTTCCCAAAGGCCGGGCAAGGGTGGCGTCACTTCGGCCTTGTACACTCCGTCGTCTGTCCCGACGAAGGAGAGTTTCTGGTCCACACCCGCCCGGACACTGCGGTATAATTCTCCGTCGATGCGCATTCCCGACATTCCCACCCCTTCTTTTTTGGCCAGGCGCAGACGCAGAGTCCCTTTCTGGCCCGTGACCAGAGTGACGTCGTCGAGCGATACCGTCACTCCCATCTCCCGCGGCATCCGTCGCTGTTTCAGGGTTTCATCGAATGCCAGCCCTTTTTCATAATGATTCTCGGTTGTCACTCCGGGAAAGGTTTCCTGTCCCAGATGAATCATCCAGACATTGACGGCAAGAATGCAAAGGAAAAAGGCGCCCAATCCCAGAAGCCATGGATTGACACGTCCCGGGAACACGATTTTTTTTTCACGAATTCGTTGCATCACGGCCTCATGAAGACGCTGTTGTAGATGGCCGCTCCCCCCCTGGAATCGACGGCGGTCAGATGAAAGGTGATTTCGTGAGGTCCTGGCCGGACCATGCGCGCCTCCTGCCTGAGATAAACCGTGTAGGGAGCGACCTCGCCCGGTTGCAGGGTCAACAGGGGATGCCCCGTGGCATCGATGTCATCGACCGCCGCCACTTTCAATTCGGCCCCTTCCAGTCCACGCACCTCCAGACGATAGGTTTGCCGCTCCGGGCTCATGTTCAAGGCGCGTATGGTAAAATTATTTTGCATCCCGCCATCCGAGAGGGCAATGAACGTCGGTTGGCGATGATGCACCACGTTCAGTTCGACCCTGTCGCGCCCGAGGAAATAAAACACGATCCCCCCCAGGAACACCGAAAGCAGGGTGCCGTAGGCGAGAACTCGAAAGCGGAACCATCGTGTTCGCCCCCCTCCCATTTCGCGCATGGAGGTGTAGCGGATCAGTTCGTTGTCGAGATGGAGCTTTCCCTTGACGGAATTGCAGGCATCGATGCAGGCGCCGCAGGTGATGCATTCATACTGCTGGCCGTTGCGAATGTCGATGCCGGTCGGGCACACCGTGACACACTCGCGGCAATCGATGCACATTCCGACCCGCTCCCGTGAAGCGTTTCGTGTTCTCCGATTGCCCTGCCGCGGTTCTCCCAGTTCGGGATGGTAGGCGACGATGATGGTGTCCTCGTCGAACATGACCCCCTGGAAACGGGCATAGGGGCACATGTAGATGCAGACCTGCTCCCGGGCGAACCCCGCCATCACGTAGGTGGTCATTGTCAGAAACAACAGGGTCATCCAGGCGGCGAATGGCGCTTCTCCGGTCAGAAACCCCTTGAGCAGCGTTGGCGCGTCGGCGAAATAAAAGACGAAAACCCCTGCCGTGGCCATTCCGATCAACAGCCAAACTACGTGTTTTCCCAACTTGCGCATCGCCTTGTTCAGTCCCCAGGGGGACTGGTCCAATTTGATCCGCTGCTTGCGGTTTCCTTCGAAGAAACGCTCGACCTGCAAAAACAGATCGGTCCAGACCGTCTGGAAACACATGTAGCCGCAAAACACCCGGCCTGCCAGCGCGGTCATGAAAAACAATCCCAACGCCGCCGCAATGAGCAACAAGGCAAGGAGAAAAATTTCCTGTGGCCAAACCACAAGATCGAATATGTAGAACTTACGCTCCGGAAGATCGAATAATACAGCCTGACTGGGAAGCCCCGCAGGTCTTTCCCATCGCACAAATGGTAATAAATAGTATACCCCAAGCCACAAGAGTATGAGAGACCAGCGCAGATTGCGAAAGAAACCCGTCTGATACTTTGGATAAATTTTTTTCCAATCGGCATAGAGCGAATTTGAAGTTTCCTCCATTGTCTGGTGTCCTTTTTTTGTTGGCAATGATGCGTTTTTTTTCTTGATCATGTTTGAATTATATTTTTAAATGAAGGTGTTTTCAAATCAGATTTTTTTGTTGAACATATCCAGGGCGTGATTGACGGACATTCCGGTAATCAATGATGCGAGGAGAGACGATGATCGCACAATCGGCGGGAACGGAACACTATGACTTCAAGGTGGTGAAAATGTTCACCATCATGTCCATCATCTACGGGATCGTAGGATTTTTGCTCGGGGTATTCATTGCCCTGGAGCTGGCCTTTCCCGAACTCAATGGCGGGATTCCCTACATATCATTTGGACGATTGCGTCCCTTGCATACCTCGGCGGTTATTTTTGCCTTTGGCGGATCGGTTCTCTTTGCCACCAGTTATTATGTCGTGCAACGGACGAGCAAGGCGCGTCTGTTTTCCGATGCCCTGAGCTGGTTCACTTTTTGGGGATGGAATCTGGTGATTGTCGGCGCGGTCGTCACTTATCCTCTGGGGTTGACCCAGGGGAAGGAGTACGCCGAGACGATCTGGCCGATCGACCTGCTGATCACGGTGGTATGGGTTGCCTATTTCATCAATTTTGTTGGTACTCTGGCAAAGCGGCGGGAAAAGCACATCTATGTCGCCAACTGGTTTTATCTGGCGTTCATCATTACCGTGGCGATGTTGCATATTGTCAACAACCTGGCCATTCCGGTCAACCTGACCGATTCCTATTCCATTTATCCTGGTGTTCAGGATGCCATGATACAGTGGTGGTATGGTCACAATGCGGTTGGATTCTTTTTGACTGCGGCGTTTCTTGGATTGATGTATTACTTCGTTCCGAAGCAGGCCGAACGTCCGGTGTACTCCTATCGTCTTTCGATCGTCCATTTTTGGGCGCTGGTTTTTCTGTATATCTGGGCCGGTCCCCACCATCTGCACTATACCGCGCTTCCCGATTGGGCCAGCACGCTTGGGGCGACCTTTTCCATCATGCTGCTGCTTCCGTCGTGGGGTGGAATGATCAATGGCATCATGACGCTGAGTGGCGCCTGGCATAAGCTGCGTACCGATCCCATTCTGCGTTTTTTCATCATTTCTCTTTCGTTCTATGGCATGTCCACCTTTGAAGGACCGATGATGTCGATCAAATCGGTCAATGCACTGTCGCACTATACCGATTGGACGGTCGGCCATGTCCATTCGGGGGCCCTGGGGTGGGTGGCGATGGTCTCTTTTGGCGCCATCTATCATCTGGTACCCAAACTCTGGGGGACCCAAACCTGGTCGGTCCGATTGATCAACGTTCACTTCTGGCTGGCCACCATCGGCATCGTCATTTACATTGTCTCCATGTGGATTTCCGGCATCATGCAGGGACTCATGTGGCGAGCCTACGACCATTTTGGCAACCTGACCTATTCATTTGCCGAAACCGTCGGCGCCATGCATCCCTATTATGTCTTTCGGGCGGTGGGTGGCATCATCTTTCTGCTCGGGGCGCTCCTGATGGCTTTCAATGTTGTCAAGACCATCGGCAACACGTCCACTTCGACCACCCGTGCCGCGTGAAAAGGAAACTCATTTTCTTTTCATTGCTGGGCAAGCAGGCAAGGAGAACACCGTGAATCACGCAATCATCGAAAAAAGCATTCCACTGATGGCCATCCTTACCCTGGTGGTGGTCGCCATTGGTGGGTTGGTTGAAATCGTTCCCCTGTTCTATCTGAAAAGCACCGTGACCCAGGTGGACGGGGTGCGGCCCTATACACCGCTCGAACTCAAGGGCCGCGACATTTACATTCGTGAAGGGTGCTACAATTGCCATTCACAGATGATCCGTCCATTTCGTGACGAGGCCCTGCGTTACGGCCATTATTCCCTGGCGGCGGAAAGCATGTACGATCATCCGTTTCAATGGTCCTCCAAGCGGACCGGTCCCGACCTGGCCCGTGTGGGAGGAAAGTATTCGAGCCAGTGGCATCAGGCCCACATGCGCAATCCCAAGGATGTCGCCCCCGAGTCGGTGATGCCGCGCTATCCCTGGCTGGAAGAGAACGCGCTTGATTTTGCCGACATCGCCGATCGCATGTCGGCCCTGGCCAAGGTGGGTGTTCCCTATTCGCCGGAGCAGATTGCCAACGCGGTGGCGGACCTCAAGGCCCAGGCGGTTCTTCAGAGCGACAGCAAAGGGTTGCTGCAACGGTATGGCCAGAAACTGGCCCTGGATGATTTTGACGGCATTCCCGAGAAGATTACCGAACTTGATGCCCTGGTGGCCTACCTGCAAATGTTGGGCACCCTGGTCGATTTCTCCACCCCGCAACCAATCACCCAAACCCGTTGACCGGGCATCCAGCCAAACACAAGGAGACCTTTTCATGTCAGAAGAGCACAAGGTGGATACCACGGGACACCAATGGGATGAAGACGAGGGATATCCACTCAAGGAATACAACAATCCCCTTCCCCGGTGGTGGCTCTACACCTTTTATGCAACGATCATCTGGGCTGTGGTCTATTGGTTTTTCTATCCCACCTGGCCACTGATGACCGATTTTACCCGAGGTCTTCTCGGGTGGACCATGCATACCCAGCTGGAGGAGGAACTGGCCGAGGCGCGGCTTCAGCAGAAACCATTCAATGACAGCCTTGAAAAAATGACTTTGGCGGAAATTACCCATGATCCGCAATTGTTGCAGTATGCCATTTCGGGCGGCAAGGCGGTTTTTGGTGACAATTGTGCGCCATGTCATGGAAGCGGCGGTACGGGTTCTCGTGCTGGCGGATTTCCGGTCCTGGTGGATGACGACTGGTTGATGTCCGGGAGCATTGATGGAATTCACGAGACCATCACCAACGGGCATGTCGCCATGATGCCGGCCCATCTGATCGATCATGGCGGGGCCTTGAAGAAGGAACAGGTGGATGATCTGGTCCAGTTTGTCCTTTCGTTGAGCGGTCGGGAATCCAGCAAGGATGCCGCTGCCCGGGGGGGGCCGTTGTTTGCGGGTGAGGCGGGATGCAATGTGTGCCATGGCGATCAGGGAAAAGGATCGGCCCGGGACACCATGGCCGGACAGCCTCTGGAGAAGACGGTTGGCGCCCCGAATCTTGCCGATGCCATCTGGCTCTATGGCGGCGATGAAGCGACGGTCCGTCAGTCCATTGCCAAGGGGCGCAGTGGTCGGATGCCCGCCTGGGGCGCCGGAACCGAGGGGACAAACCGTAAACTCGATCCCCTGGCGATCAAACAGGTGGCGGTTTATGTCCACAGCCTGGGTGGAGGACAATGAACGACTGTTGATCTGGAACTGTTCAGACCCCGTCATTCCCTGCTACAGTGGGAATCCAAGGATTTGCTTCAGCCTCCCTGGATCCCCTGTCAAGGGGGGATGAACGGTTGCACGATATGCATGTTTCCATGAGGTGGCCTGTCGCTGTTCCTTTTGCCGGCACGTTTGATCGTTACGCGGTGGTCAGGGCATCGAGAACCTTGCCGATTCTTGCCGCCACGTCACCCGCGACGCTACCGATCCGATCGTTTTGCATGATGGCGCCAAGAACCTCCGGGTTGATGGCCGCGACTTCGATCGTTTTGCCGTCGGTTTCCCGGATGACGACATTGCAGGGGAGAAAAACGCTGACATCCGCATCCGCCGTCATGGCCTTGTGCGCCAGAGGTGGATTGCAGGCGCCAAGAATCAGGGTCCTGGGCCAGGAAACATTCAGTTTGTTTTTGAACGTGGTGGCAAGATCGATTTCGGTCAGAATGCCGAATCCTTGTTGTTGCAGCTCTTGACGCACCCTGGTTGCAACCTCTTCGAAAGTCCCGGCGACGGGCCGTATCCAGGCATAGCGGTTTTTGTCCATGACGATCCTCCATGGTGGGGCGTGTGAAAGGCGTCTTTCGCGGCGCGATTTGTCGAATGATTTTTTTTCCAGAATAGCATCAAGGTGGAAGGTGTTCCAGGATTCGGATCAGGGTTTTTGTGTTGATCTTTGGACTTTCCGTCAGTCCAATCCTTTTTTCGAAGGCGCGGATCGCCGTGAATGATGGCCTGCCGAGAAAGCCATCCGCGGGACCGGGATACAATCCCCGGGATGCGAGGCGGCGTTGCACCCGTTTCATCAGCGTGGGAAAGTTAAGACTTTGCAACGGTTTTTCTTCGCCTGCCTCCCGCGGCAGTCTGGCGACGGTTTCCTTGTGGCGCTGCCGGGCCAGGGCCAGTTGCATGGGTGGGGTTTCTTTGTTCGCGGCGAGAAGGACCAGGTATTCCATTCGGGTTTGTTCTTCCAGGTCGATGCGTCCTGTCGTCGCGTGCAGATGCGCCAGATCCATCAGGGCCGCGGCCAGGGGCTCCGCGGGAGGCGGGGACAACCTTCGAAGGGCGGCGATGGCCTGTTCGAAGGTGGCGATCGCCTCTTCCATCCGCCCCTCCAGCCTCTGGTTTTCTCCAAGGAGGAGTTGTATCCGGGCGATTCCCGGATGATCGGGTCCGAAAAATTCGCTCACCAGGGACAGGGACCGATGAATCAGTCCCTTGGCTTCCCCAATCATTCCCGAATTTTGCTGGAGAATGGCCAGTTCCATCAACACCGGAACAAGTCCGGGATGATTTTTCCCTTTCGACTGTTCCAGCAGGGATAGCGCCGTGGTCAGGGAAGCGATCTTTTCTTCCGGGGACAAAGTGTCGGAATGACGGATACGCATTCGGATGAGACGCGCCTTCAGTTCATGGCGCTCTTGCGGGGTCTTGGCCAGGAGTTCCAGAATTCCGGCGGCGATGGTTTTTTCCTTCGGATCGTCCATGGGGGGGCCTGTCCTCGGCAGCAAGCCCGCGGCGAGGCCGTCTGGAACGACTGCCTTCCGCCACAGTTCCAGCCGGCGTTGTTCATGACGCCTGGCCAGGGTTTCCTTGCCCATGTGACGGTAAATCGCGGCCAGACGCTCGTGCAGCGGCGCCTGGAAAAGATGGTCGCTTCCATGATGGCGCTCGATGATGTGCATGCCCCGGAGAATTGCCTGGACCGCGCGGGCATCCTCGCTTCGGGCAAACCAGAGAGAGGCCAGTTCCACAAGGGGTTCGACCAGAATCATTTCCTGGGAACCATGAATCTTTTCCAGCCAGCGAAAACCGTTGACGTACAGGTGTTCGCATCGTTCCCAGGAACGGTTGTCACAATGGATCCGTCCCAGATGAAATACCCAAAGGATGACATCGTCATCATCGTTTCCGGGGGCGATTCGGGCGGCAAGCAGGGTATCGAACAATCCATCCATCCGGTCCACGGTCGTCCCTTCCGGCAACCGGCTCATTCCAAGAGCAAAATCCCTCCAGGATCCATGGGTGGCGGTCTTTTCGGCCTGAATCGGGAAGGAAAGAGACAGTCCAAGGAACATGATCCCCCAATGGATCGAAATTCTCGATATGATTGTCAATGATCTTTGTTTGTTTTTCGTGATCCGGAAGGGCATTGTCTTCCTTTTTCCGTCGCTCATGGTACCATTCCTTTTTCCAAGGGATTGATCCGAACCACCATGGGACGACCTCATGAATTCATTTGCCACTGTCCAGGGAATCGAGGAGCTTGCCGGTCTCCTCGACCGGGGCCATCTCCTGGTCACCGTCAACCGGCGCCTTTCCAGGCACCTTACCAGAAGATTGAATACCTTCAAGGCATTCCGGGGGCAAGCGGTCTGGACGTCGTTGGCCGTCATTCCCTTGCAGGCATGGATGGCGACATTGTGGCTGGAATGTCTCGATGGCGCGGAAAAAGATGGAAAAAATCCGCCCCGGATGTTGTCGAACCTGGCCATTCGGTATTTATGGGAGCGGATCGTTGCCGAGGACCTTCAGGGAACGCGCACTATTCTTTGGCCGCGTCGGGCCGCGGCCCTGGCGCGGGAAGCGTTCGACCTGTTGGTGGCATGGCGATTGCCCCCACCGGAGGGACAATCCCTGGGCCAGGAAGATTGCGAAACCTTCATCCGTTGGCGCAAAAAATTTCTGGCACGGTTGACCCGTGGGGGCTGGATCATCCCTTCCTTGCTGCCGAAATATGTCGCGGGACGTCTGGACCGGATTCGTTGGCCCGAGGGGATCGTTTTGGCGGGATTCGATTCATGGACCCCGGAAAACGAACAATTTTTTTCACTGCTGCAACGGCATGGCGTTTTCGTGACCCGTTATCTTCCGGAGCCTGAGCGGGGGACGCCGGTGTTTCGCCTTCTGGCCGATCACGAGGGGGAAATCATGGCCGCGGCGCGATGGGCCAAGGGGTGGATCGATCGGGAGCGTTCGCGCGCGACCGTGGTCGGGGAACTCAGTGTCGATGGTGGCGCGATGGTTGTGCCCCCGGGACGGGTGATCGGAATCATCCATCCCGAACTTGCCCGGTGGCGCCGGCAGGTGATCCGTATCTTCACGGAGGTCTTCCATCCCGGGGGGCTGGTGGGCGATGCCCTGCCGGAGGAGCCGGTTTTCAATGTTTCCATGGGATTTGCGCTGGCGGATCATCCCATGATCGCCGATGCCCGTTTCTTGTTGCATCTTGCCTTCGCGGGGCGCTGCACCCTGGAGGAAGCGAGCCGTCTGCTGTTGTGTCCCCATTGCCTCGGGGGACGCGCGGAATATTCATTCCGCGGGCGCCTCGATCGGAAGTGGCGTGAAAGCGGCTGGCGCCGGGTCTCTTTGGAACATCTGCGCGCCATGGCGGTGGATCATGGCTCGGTTCCCCAACTGGTGGTCCTGCTCGATGCGGTGATCGCCCTTGTTTCCGGAGCGGAATTCGAATCAAGAAAACAGCCTCCAAGGTACTGGTCGCGACGGTTTGCCGCCCTTCTGGCCGCCTTTGGCTGGCCGGGGGAACGGTCGCTTTCAAGTTCCGAACATCAGATCGTCGTTTCGTGGTGGGCGTTGGTGGCGGGCCTCGACACCCTGGAGATGGTGGAAACCGGTTTGACGGCAACCGAGGCCCTGGCGGCGCTCGATGCCGAATCAAGCATGGCCTTGTTTCAGCCCGAGAGGGGCGAAGATGCCCCGGTTCAGATTTTGGGCTCGCTTGAGGCGGGTGGGGAAAGGTTTGCCGCGCTTTGGCTTCTGGGCATGTCGGATGATCGTTGGCCACGACCTCCTCAACCGAATCCGTTTCTGCCGCGGGCGTTCCAAAAGGAACACCTGATGCCGCGATCATCGAGCCTCCGTGAACACGAATTCGCCCAACGTCTGACCGGGGAACTTCTCGGCGCGGCTCCGGTGGTCGTGGTCAGTCACGCCCGGCGCGACGGGGATGTGGCATTGCGTCCGAGTCCCTTGATCCAGGGGATCGTGGCCGCGGACGCGACGGAAGAACCACCCTTGGAACCGATGGAATGGGATGCGGATCGACCCGGACTTGAGGTGATCACGGGGGACGGGGCGGTACCATTGGTGGGCGCTGGTCCCTTTTCCGGTTCCTCCGGCATGTTGAAGGCCCAATCCCGTTGTCCGTTCCAGGCGTTCGCCCGTTACCGGCTGAAGGGGGAGACCTTTCCCGCGGCGATGATCGGATTGTCGCCGGCGTTGCGTGGACAACTGACCCATCAGGTCTTGTCGCGTTTGCTGGTTCCCGGATTTTCGATGAAACAATGGCGTCTTCTTCCGGAACAGGGGCGTCGGGCGTTGATCGAGACCGCCTGTGTCCGGGGAATGGACGCTTGGATCGAGGATCTGGCGGAACGGCAGTTGCCGCAAGGGTTGTTGGCATTGGAATTCCGGCGGCAGAGGGCTTTGTTGGGTCAATGGATGGCCATCGAGGAACGGCGTGAGTCCGATTTCACGGTCATGGCCGTGGAACGATCGGGATCCTTGTCCCTTCATTCCCTGGAATTGCGGTACCGGATGGACCGGGTCGATCGTCTGGATGACGAAGGCTTCGTCATCATCGACTACAAGACCGGCATGGCCAGGTATGGCGACTGGTCCGGCGTGCGTCCCAGGGACCCGCAGATGCCACTTTATGCCCTTGGTCTGGATGACAACCTTGTGGCCTTGTCCTATGGCATGTTGTCACGAAAATCCAAACGGTTCCTGGGTCTGGCGGAACGGGAAGACATCCTTCCCGGGGTCGCCACCAGGATTGAAAATGGCGATCCGGACGGGAACGTCGATTTTTCTGTCCTGAAGGACCATTGGCGCCGGGTCTTGAAGGATCTGGCGGAATCTTTTGTCCAGGGAGACGCCCGGGTCATGCCTTTGAAGGGAGTGTGTGATCAGTGTGACCTGGACGCCTTGTGCCGTGTCGCGGAGCGGCAGGACGGAGGGACATCATGAACCTGATCGATCAGACGGCACGTGACCTGGCTTTGGACGTTCATCGTTCCTTCATCGTTCAGGCCCCTGCCGGTTCGGGAAAAACGGGATTGTTGACCCAGAGGATTTTGGCTCTCCTGGGACGGGTGGAGCAACCGGAGGAGATCCTCGCCATCACCTTCACCCGCAAGGCGGCGCGGGAAATGAAGGACCGGGTGTTGCAGGCCCTGGATCGGGCCCTGATCCCTTCGCCCCCCGAGTCCTCGTTCGATAAGAAAACCTGGATTCTTGCCCGAGAGGTTCGCGACCAGGATCGACGCCAATGTTGGCGGTTGCAGGAAAATCCATTCCGGTTGCGCATCATGACCATAGATGCGTTCTGTCATTTTCTGGTGCGTCAGTTGCCGCTGTTGACCGAAATGGGGGGACAGGGGGATTTGGCCGAGCATCCCGAAAGGTTCTACCGGCAGGCGGCGCATGAGACGCTCGACGTCTTCGACGATGAACACTGCCCCTGGAGATGGGCCGTCCTCGTCCTCTTTGGGCATCTGGACAACGATTGGGAACCGATCGAGAACATGCTTTCGGATCTTCTGGCGCGGCGTGATCAATGGTTGCGCCATGTCGGGGAGGAGGTGGACGAGACGCTCCTGGCCCGCCTCGATGAAAGCCTGGCCGCCATGGTTGGCGCCGAACTGGCGCCACTGTCCGAGGAGATCTCCCGGAGCGGTTTCTGGGAGGAGATCATGGCCCTCATGGCGTTTGCCACGCATCATCGTTTGGCGGATCGGGGCGGGGATGATTCATGGATCGGACGAAAGAAACCGCCGGATCCTGTTTTCAAGGATGTTTCCCTGTGGCACAGCCTGGCCGAAACGCTGCTCACGACCAACGGAACGTGGCGCAAACGCTGGGACAAACGCCTGGGATTTCCCCCCGGATCGAAAGCGGCGTCACGGGAAGAGGGACGTCGATGGGAATCGATGAAACAAAGGGTATCGGCTCTGGTCGATTCGTTGCGGGGCATCGAAAATCTTGAGGGGATGCTGGATCGTGTTCGCCATGTGCCCGCCGAGCCCTTTTCGGCGTCGCAATGGCGGGTCCTTCAGGCCCTTCTAACCTTGCTCAAGGTGGCGGCGGGACATCTTCTGGCCCAGTTTTCCCTGGAAGAGTCGGTGGATCATCTGGAGGTGGCGCGGCGGGCGATCCTCGCCCTGGGAGGGGTGGACGATCCGTCGGATCTGGCGTTGCGGCTGGATCATCGCCTGCGCCACATCCTGGTGGATGAATTCCAGGATACGTCACGCCTGCAATACGAACTTCTGGAACGTCTGGTTACGGGCTGGAATCCCGATCAGGGGAACACCTTGTTTCTGGTCGGGGATCCGATGCAGTCGATCTACCGCTTCCGTGAGGCGGAAGTGGGCCTTTTTCTCCAGGTTCAGCGTCACGGAATGGGTCCGGTGCGGACCGAGCCGCTTTTTCTGGAGGTCAATTTTCGTTCCACGCCGGGAATCGTCGATTGGGTGAACGACAGCATGCGCCGGGTCTTTCCGAGAAGGGGACGTCCGGAAACGGGTGCGGTCGAATATGCGCCGTCACGATCGGTCCACGAGGCCGTTCCCGGTCCGGCGGTGGTGGTGGAGGGGGTTTCCGATCGCCAGGAGGAGGGGCAAAGGGTGGCGATCCTGGCCGAAGAACTGCGCTGCCAGGGTCTGAGTGTTTGTATTCTGGTTCGGACCCGAGGACACCTGGATGAAATCATCAAGGCGCTCGATGCGCGACAGCTGCGTTACCAGGCGGTGGATCTTCATCCTCTGGCCCGACGGCCCGTGGTCCAGGATCTTTTGACATTGACGCGGGCGTTGTTGCATCCGGACGACCGGATTGCATGGCTTGCCCTTCTTCGAGCCCCCTGGAGTGGTTTGTCGTTGGCGGACCTTCATGCCATCGCCACCTTCGAGAAGGGAGCCGCCGTGCATGACTGTTGCAATCATCCGGAAATCGATGGTGTACTTTCCGCCGATGGACGCCGGATTCTTTCCCGGATCCGGCCCATTCTTCAGGAAGCGTGGAACCGGCGGGGGGAATGGTCGGCATTTCCTGGTCCCGGTTCCTTGCGGCGCTGGATTGAAGGGACATGGCGTCGTCTTGGGGGTGGGGTGGTCTTCTCGAACCGGCATCAATGGGATGATGCGGGAAGTTTCTTCGCGCTTCTGGAACGATTGGAGGTTCATGGGACGCTTCCCGATCTTCGGATCCTTGAGGAAGAGGTGGCGACCCTTTATTCCACCATCGATCCGAAAGGGGATCCTGAACTTGCGGTCATGACCATCCACAAGGCCAAGGGGCTTGAATTCGATTGTGTCATCATTCCAGGGATCGATCGTGGTCCCCGAACCGAGGAGGCACGCCTGCTCATGTGGATGGAGCCACCGGTGTTGGCGGATCGATCATTCCGGTCCGCCCCTTTGGCGCCTCTGTTGGCGCCGATTGGCAGTTGGGATGGAGGGGAGGGGGATCCGATCTACACGTTTGTGGCCCGGATGGAACAGGAGAAGGTCCGCAACGAGGTGTGCCGCTTGTTGTATGTCGCGGTGACCCGGGCGCGTCGGCGGCTTCATCTGGTCGGGTGTGGCCCGAAGGAAGAACGCAATCCTGTCTCGGGTTCGTTTTTGGCAGTCCTTTGGCCGTTGGTGGCGGAAATGTTTTCATCTTCCGACCCGGGCCAGGAAGTCTTGGAGAAGGAAGATCCGGCAGACCTGCCGCCCTGTCGCCGTCTGCCACCGGATTGGCGCCCGCCCGGTTGGCCGGGGCGCCATGAAAAACCGATGCGAGGGTGGGAGAATGGGATACAAAGAACGGACACTTTTCTTGAGGACGAAGAGCGATTCGAATCGCGCCGGATCGGGGTGGTCATTCATCGGTTTTTGGCGCTTGTGGGGGCCGAAGGGGTGGATGCCTGGTCTGGGGATCGGATTGATCGTCTGCGTCCATCCTTCGCGGGGCATCTGTTGGATTTGGGACTGTCCAGGGAACGACTTGATGTCGCCATCGATCGGGTCGTGGCGGGATTGAGGTCGGTGATTGTTTCATCGCGGGGACGTTGGTTGTTCGATCCGGGCCATTCCGACGTCCACGTCGAGTGGGGACTGACGGGGGTGATGGACGGGGATTTCGTCCGTGGTGTCATCGATCGTTCCTTCGTCGATTCCGCGAACCGGCGTTGGATCATCGATTTCAAGACCAGCCAGAATGAAGGAGAAGACCGCGAAATCTTTTTGGAAAACGAAAAGAGACGGTATCAGGAACAGATGGAACTCTATGCGCGATTGGTCGGTGCCATCGAATCCCGTCCCATTCGCCTTGGACTTTATTTTCCATTGATGGATGCGTGGCTGGAATGGTCCCAAGGATGAACATGGTATGTTATGGTGACAATCATCGCCCGTTTGTCGTATGATGACCCGAATGGATATGCCCGAGGGAAGGATTCATCAGTCCGGGAAAACGAGGAACCCCACCATGTCGCTCATGTTTGATTCGCTGGCCTACGCCAAAAAATTGAAAGCCGCTGGTGTTCCCGAGGCCCAGGCGGAAATACAGGCCGAGACCATCGTCGAATGGATGGAAGACCGGCTGGCCACCAGGCTGGAACTGGAACAGGTCCGGGCGGATTTGCAGCGGGACATCAAGGAACTGGATACGAAGGCCGAAGTCCGGCTCAAGGAACTGGACGCGCAGACCGAAGCCCGGCTCAAGGAACTGGACACGAAGGCCGAAGCCCGGCTCAAGGAACTGGAGACGAATGTTGATGTCCGGCTCAAGGAACTGGATACGAAGGCCGAAGTCCGGCTCAAGGAACTGGATACGAAGGCCGAAGTCCGGCTCAAGGAACTGGAGACGAATGTTGATGTCCGGTTCAAGGAACTGGAGACGAATGCTGGTGTCCGGTTCAAGGAACTGGATACGAAGGCCGAAGCCCGGTTCAAGGAACTGGACACGAAGGCCGAAGCCCGGTTCAATGAACTGAAGACGAATGCTGATGTCCGGTTCAATGAACTGAAGACGAATGCTGATGTCCGGTTCAAGGAAGTTGAGGTTCGGTTCAAGGAACTGGAGACGAATGCTGGTGTCCGGTTCAAGGAGCTGGAGACGAATGTTGATGTCCGGTTCAAGGAAGTTGATGTCCGGTTCAAGGAACTCGATGCCAGGATCGAGTCGGTCCGGTCGGAGTTGAAACGAGATATCAAGGATCTGGAGGCGAAGGTTGAGGTCCGGTTCAAGGAACTCGATGTCAGGATCGAGTCGGTCCGGTCGGAGTTGAAACGAGATATCAAGGAACTGGAGCAACGCATGGTGATCAAGCTCGGAAGCCTGATGTTCGTGGCCGTCGGGGCCATGGCCGCGCTGGTGAAACTGCTTTGATCTTCCGCCTCTGGGTGGACTCCTCGGAAACCTGGGGACATTATATTATTTGTTTTCCATTGATGGATGCATGGCTGGAATGGTCCCAGGATAAATGATGAAAGTGGTGCGATTTGGTGACAATAATCGTCGTTTTATTGTATGATTGCCCCAATGGATGTGCCTGCGGGGAGGCTTCATTAGTCCGGGAAAACGAGGAACCCCACCATGTCGCTCATGTTCGATTCGCTGGCCTACGCTAAAAGATTGAAAGCCGCTGGCGTTCCCGAGGCCCAGGCGGAAATACAGGCCGAGACCATCGTCGAATGGATGGAAGACCGGCTGGCCACCAGGCTGGAACTGGAACAGGTCCGGACGGATTTGCAGCGGGACCTCAAGGAACTGGATACGAAGGCCGAAGTCCGGTTTAAGGAACTGGATACGAAGGCCGAAGTCCGGCTCAAGGAACTGGACGCGCAGACCGAGGTCCGGCTCAAGGGACTGGACGCGAAGGCCGAAGCCCGGCTCAAGGAACTGGAGACGAAGGTTGAGGTTCGGTTCAAAGAGGTTGAGGTTCGGTTCAAGGAACTTGATGTCAGAATCGAGTCGGTCCGGTCGGAGTTGAAACGAGATATCAAGGACCTGGAAGCGAAGGTTGAGGTCCGGTTCAAGGAACTGGAGACGAAGGTTGAGGTTCGGTTCAAGGAAGTTGAGGTCCGGTTCAAAGAACTTGATGTCAGAATCGAGTCGGTCCGGTCGGAGTTGAAACGAGATATCAAGGAATTGGAGCAACGCATGGTGATCAAGCTCGGAAGTTTGATGTTCGTGGCCGTTGGGGCCATGGCTGCGCTGGTGAAACTGCTTTGATCTTCCGCCTCCGGCGGACCTTATTGTTCGCCGGGAAGGTTTTTTTCATCGGGCGTTTGGAGAAATGTATGCTGTCGCTTGTTGGCGGGGCTGCGTGGTCTCCTGTTTCAGGGCTTTCCGATCAGGGCGATCGTCAGTGTTTCCGCGGCTTTTTTCATTTCGTACCGTCCCAGTTGTTCCTCAAGAGTCTGGAGGGATTCCTCGGGCAACAGGGTGGCCAACTGCTCGCGGTGTTTATGAAACAGGCGGATGGCGCGGGTATCGGCCTGATGAACAAGTGTCTGTAATTTGCCGATGATTTTTTCGCCCATGGATCCGTGCTCTTGTTTGCCGGGCACGTTCGCGACATGTTTCAGGGAACGAATGCCTGTCAGGACCAGTTCAAATTCTTCGAGAAGTTGGAGAAGGGATTGCAGACGGTCGGAATCGGATGCATCATTTTTCTTGAGCGTCAGTTCCAGATTTGCGGCATGATCGCGCAATGCCTGGGCTCCCAGAGTTCCCGCGACGCTTTTGAGGGTGTGGGTCAGACGAATGGCCTGGGGCAGGTCTCCGGCGTTGATGGCGGCCAATAGATTCAGTCCGCTCAGGGAATGAATTTCAAAGAAACCGTCGAGCAGCTTGCGATAGAGTTTGACATTGTTTCCCAGCATGTTGAGTCCCAGGGCGACGTCGATTCCAGGAAGGTTTTCGAAAACAGGCTGTTCCCTGTTTTCCCCGGTGACCAGGCTTGCTGTTGTTTCGGATGGGCTGTTGGAAGAGACCGTGTTTGCCCGGGAAGGGTGGATCCATAGGACCATTTTTTCGAGCAGCAGAGCATAATCGAGGGGTTTGCCGATGTGATCGTTCATCCCCGCCGCCAGACACCGATCCCGTTCCTGGGATTGAACCCCCGCTGTCATGGCGATGATGGGAAGGTGGGTCAACTCCAGACGGTTGCGAATGATCTGTGTTGTTTTGTAGCCGTCGAGAACGGGCATCTGAATATCCATCAAGACGCCATCAAACTGTTTTTTCTCAAGAATTTTAAGCGCTTCCATCCCGTTGGCGGCGACCTCGATTTCCAGACCCGCGAGGATGAGTGCTTCCTGGGCGACGATGCGGTTGATTTCGTTGTCCTCCACCAGAAGTACCCGTCCGCCGAGGAGTCGTTCCCGGACGCCTCCCCTGGCGGCCATTTCCTTCCATGTTTCCGTCACCCCCCAGCGTCTGGTGGCGCTGGGCGTCCGTTTTTCCAGAAGTTCCATGATCACGTCCAATACCTGGGAACCGTAGACCGGTTTGATGATCATGGATGAATCGGGAACCTTTTCGAGACGTTGAAAATCGCCCTTGTGCTGATCATGGGTATTGAGAAGGTAGACCACCGGCAGATGGGCCAGTCCTGGCTGACTGCGCAATCGTTGCGTCAGGATGACCATGTCGGAACCGTTGAGGTTGACATCGAGGAAAGCGATCTCCACCCTGTCGCGCCACCTGTCGATTTCCTTGAACATGGAATCCTCGTCGCGATAACCGAAGGAAACGAAGTCAAGGTCGGCCAGTGTACGTTTCATGCAGTCGAGGGCGGTGGCATTCTTGAGTCCGCAGAGGGCGTGGACCGTGCGTTCGATGGCCGTTTCCCCGTCCACGGACTCGGGGGACGGGGACCAGGGAAGGGTGACACGAAAAGTCGATCCCGATCCCAGAAGGCTTTCCACATGTATGCTGCCCCCCATGGCATTGACCAGACGCTTGCAGATTGCCAAACCCAACCCGGTACCGCCGTAAAGACGGGATGTGGCATTGTCTCCCTGATCGAAGGCGCAAAAAATTCCATGGATGTGTTCGCTCGCGATGCCGATTCCGGTATCTTGAACGGAGAACTCGATCTTCGATGGCCCTTCCGTGACCCGGGGCATGGCAATTTTCAGGACAATTTCTCCAGAAGGGGTAAATTTGACGGCATTGCTCACCAGATTGGACAGGACCTGTTGCAAACGAAAGGAATCGCCCACCATGGTGTCGGGAACGTCCCGATTCTTGTAGATGACCAGTTCCAGATTTTTTTCATGGGCGCGGGCAACGGTGGTATTGATAAGATTTTTGAGGAGGTGATCCAGGGAAAAGGGACTGGATTCGATGGTCATTCGTCCGGCTTCGATTTTGGAGAAGTCGAGGATGTCATTGATTGTGGCAAGCAGGATTTCACCCGAATCGCGCAATCCTTCGACCCATCGCCGTTGATTGCCCTTGAGCCTGGAACCGCGCAACAGTTCGATCATACCGAGCATACCGTTGATCGGGGTACGAATTTCATGGCTCATTGCCGCCAGAAAGGTACTTTTCATTGCATTGGCCTGCTCGGCGGCATCTTTTTCCCGGCGCAACCGTTCGGCATGTTTTTTTGCGGAGATGTCGGTATCCATCCAGACCAGTTCACCGCTATTGAGTCTGTAGACATGGGATTCCCGCCATCCTTGAACCTGTCCATCATCGTAGAGGTAGGGGGGAACCGGTCGCGACCAGGCCTGGGCGATGGTGGACTGAAGCGCCCCCCATACGGGAAGGTCGGGAAGGAAGGGAAAGACCTCCCTTGCCCGCCGCCCCAGGCATTGGGATTTGACCTTGCGATGAAGTGCCTCGGCGGTATGGTTCATGTCGAGGACCAGAAAGTCATTGCCATCCGGTTTCAGGATGACGGCGCCGACCATCATGTGCTCGAACATGTCGCGGAAGCGGACTCGGGATTCATCGAGCAGTTGCACGAGTTCGGCAATTCGATTGACCGCCCGCCCCAAATGATTGATTTCCAGGGATCCGGAGACCCGTACCCCCGGTTTTATCCTTTGGGTCCGATGGATTTCACCCAATTGATGGTGAATACGTTTGACCGGACGGATGACCAGGAAATAAACCGTCCCCCCCAGGGCAAAAGCGGCAGCGAACCCGAATCCGATCAGCATCAGCCTGAGGCGATTGTAATGATGCCGATGGGTTTCCCGTATGGAGGTCGTGTCCCAGGTCAACGTTACCCGGCCAAAGTGTTCCCCGGCAAGGTTGACCTCTCTGGTGAAGGTAATCAGGGAATGTTTTAGAGGGGTGTTTTTTTTGCGCTGCCAATCGGCCATTGTCTGGAGGTCGCGGTCAAGGATATGCAAAAAGACCAGGTCCTTGTCTCCCGCGACCGTCTCGGTGATGATGCCATCCAGGATCGGCCAATCGCGGCTGACCACGGCATCCTGGGTGGTTGCCACGAACAGGTCGGCCCGGTTTTCGAAGCGGGTATGCAATTCCTGTTCGAGATGATCCTGTTCCAGGCCCAAGACCCCTTCGGTCACCAGTTGGAACATGACGAAAAAAACAGCCAGGGATGCCACGCCCAACTGCACCAGCAATGGCAAACGGCTCAAACGTTTTCGCCAACGTTTCACCACTTCCCGAGGCATCGTCATTGCCGGCCATCGAATAGACGCATGGAGAAAATCCGGATCAAAGGCATCCAGTTCTATGGAAGGAAAAAGCGTGCATTGTTTTCGATCGTCCGGCGAACATGCACCAGATCATCGTCGGTACCGGGGAGGAAACCATTTTTTCTCATGGTGTTCAAGACTTTTGGGTCCTTGAGTTCAAGCAGGGAATCGATGATGGCTTGCCGCACGATGGGATCCATGTCTGCCCGTGCCGCCCACGGTCCCGTGATGTTGGGCAACCTTGCGATTGCCCGCAAGGGTTTTCCGGCGGCGACAAGTTTATTATAGACATCTTCCTTCATGGCTCCGGCATCGTAGGTTTCGTGCAGCACCGCCTGCCCCACCAGATCATGTCGGCCCAGATACGTATACTGCGACAGGTCCCGTGCAAGGACACCGTTTTCCATCATGGCGTATTGTGCCAGGTAACGACCGATGGTGGAGCTTTCATCGCCGAAGGCAAAACTTTTTCCTCTCAGGTCGGAGATCTGCTGGATTGAACTGTCCTTTCGCACCGCAATCACACCGTCGAGCCATTTGTCCCCGCCATCGTTTTCGAAGACAAGAAGAGATAGATCATGATTCTCCAGTTTGGCCAGGACATAACTGGCCGGTCCCATCCGGGCAAGATCGACCTGTCCTGTTGTCAATTTTTTTCTTCCATCTTCATAGGTTGGCGAGACAATGGTCGTGATGGTCACCGGTTGACCCAACCGTTGTTCCATTCCCTGTTCCAAGGCGTCGAGAACAGGGCGAAACTGCTGAACCATGGTTGAAGCCTTTTCCGAGGTATAGATGCCGAATTTCAGCATCATCCGTTCCGACGCCTCGGAACAGAATGGAAGAAACAGCGGCAGGCACGCCAATAAACAGAAACGTCGGATTGGTGATGAAATCATGATGATTGGATGCAAATACATAAAGAAAAACATCCTGTCACTCATATGATGAAGGGCATGGAGTCACCCGAAGCGTGCGTTCCAAGTGTCTCCGGTCGGCATCCATGGAGGGGGGATATGACGACTCAATCCAGCCCTCCGGAATTCATGAGTTGCCGTTCCTCGCGAATCGATCGATCCGCCAGTTTCCGATGGGTCAGAAGTATGGGAAACAAGGTGAGAAAAGCCATCAGGAAATAGAGGATGACTTCGAACATGGACCCGATGTGGAATCTGCCGGACACATTCCAGACCAGAATGGCATCGACAAGAGAATCGATCATTTTTCTCTCCCTTCATGAACGAGGAATAAACACGGTGATTGGACCGCTGCCCTATCGACACTCCATGGTCAAGTTTCATGCCATGGCACGGGAACATGCGCATCTCAAGGATGTTGCCCAATGTAGATATTTGATATAGTTGAGAATAAAATAAATCTTCCTGCCGCTTCACCGCGGAGAAGGACGAAATTTCCGCTTCATTGAGAGTCGGAATGGTGAAAATTCTTTTTCCATCGCGAAGAATGTTTTTGCCCGGCTCGGGGGTAACTATTCAGATCCCCTCTGACAAACGTCATCCCCTGCTACAGAGGGGATCCAGGGAGGCCCCGCAAATCCCCAATGTTCCTGTGATTTGATGAGGGATCCCGGTCGAAAGCTGTTTGTCGGCGCCGACAAAATGGTCCTCCTGATGAATTCCTGGTGACAATCCATTGCTTCCGGTGTCAAAATTGTCGAAACGCTGCAACATTTCCCCCTGAACGCCATGTAATCATGTGCATTATTGGCATGTTTTTTGATTGACTTATGGTTTTCCAGGTGCAATAACGATCATGGGGAAGGCTTGGGGCTGTTAAGAATCATAGACACCAGAGAGATGGTTAAGATGTTTAATGAGACAAAAACAGCGCAAGTGGCAGTGTTTTTCCTGGGAAAGACCCAAGATGGCCGCATGTCCCATTTGAAGCTGATGAAACTGATGTATCTTGCGGATCGGGAGGCGGTGTCCAGAACAGGGTTGCCGATGACATGGGACCATCCTGTTTCGATGCCGCATGGCCCCGTGCTTTCCATGACGTTGGACTTGATGAATGGCAATGTCCACTCACCCCCAGGGGGGTGGGAAGATCTGATTTCGGCCAAGGAGAATCATGAAGTATCGGCCCGCGTTGCTTTTGACGCAAGATGCCTGACAAAGCTAAGCGAGGCAGAGATCGATGTTCTTGAATTTGTCTGGGATCGGTTTGGACGGATGGGGAAGTGGGAAATCCGCGATTGGACACACGAAAATTGTCCTGAATGGGAAGACCCTGATGGTTCGTCTCGCCCGATCGCTTTTCATACTTTAGCCCGATCTGTTGGGTTCGACGAGGATGCTGCGACAGAACTGGCAAACATAGTTGCCACGGGACAGGAAATAGACAAACTCTTTGCCTCATTATGAGTCTGTTTATTCCATTCAAAAAGGCAACGGTTCTTATTCCTTCAGGCCCAAAGACCGATCCTGACCGCAAGCATCTTTTTGTCGTTCTCACGGACCCGTTCGATAATGGGTCTGGAGTGAAGAGCGTATTGATCGTGCCAATTTCAAGCGTCAAGAATTCAATTCCATATGATAAGACGTGTACATTAAATTCAGGCCATCCTTTTATTAAACGAGAGAGTTACGTTTTATATGCCTGGGCACGTATTGAGGATGCGAACAAGATCATTCGCGGGGTTAATGAAGGGAAGTTCTCGGCCCACAGTCCCATTGATGATGATGTGTTTACTCATATTTGCAAGGGTATTGAAAAATCTACACATGTTTCACGCGAGGTCCTCCAATTCTACTTGTCACATAAATAGACGTTGAACGTTCCCTTGAAATCATCGAGATACCATGTTTTCCAATTTCCGAGGCATGATCATTTTCGCTTGGATACGCTTTTCCACGTCTCGGGCTTCGGAATCCATTCTGATCCGTCATCTTTCCACCACTTGGATGGCAGGTTCGACCTGCGATCCTTTGAATCCATGCCAAGGGATGTCCATGACTTCCGTATTCATGGATGCATGGCGCCGCTCTGGGATTTCGAGTGCCACTTCAGGACCATGGTGGCAATGGCATCGGCCTGGTACTTGGGAATGAAATCGTCCGCTCCCATTTCCTGGGCCTTGCTCTTGTTGGATTCATTGCTCATGGAACTGTGAAGGACCATGGGGATGGAGGTCAGACGGGTGTCGGTATGTCCTTTCATGTTCCGGGTGAAGGTAAACCCGTCCATGCCGGGCATTTCGATGTCGGAGATGATCAAGTTGTACAAAGGGGCGGGGTGAGCGGCAAAGTTTTTCATGATGTGGTCGAACGCCTTGGCGGCGGCGTCGAAGGAATCATAAGGGGCGCCCATCTGTTCAAGCGTTCGTTCGATCTGATTGCGCGCCGCCTTCGAATCGTCCACAACCAATACCTTGAACCTTGATATGTCCAACTGCCGCCCCTGGGCCAGAAGTTCCGCGGCAATGGTTTCATCGGCGCCGATGATTTCGCCAAGAATCTTCTCGATGTCGAGAATCTGGATCGCCTCGCCATTCTGCTCGTAGGTGAGGGCGGTAAGGCAGGCCGCTTCCTGAAAACTGCTTCCGGGGCTTTTGATCTCCTGCCAGCTTCGGGTGATCAGCTTGTTCGGCTGACTGACCATGAGACCCTGGATCATGCCACTGTATTCGCACACGATGATGTAGCTCAACTCCTTGCCCACCGCAATCGGCTTCAATCCCAGCGTCATTCCCAGGTCGATGACCGTCACCACCTTGCCGCGAAAATCGATGGCTCCGACAATGGCGGGATGGGTCTCGGGCATCTGCGTGATTTCTCTTGGGGTTTCGATCACCTCGATGATCTTGAACACGTTGATGCCATACTGCTGCCGGTCGGCCAGGAAAAAGGTCAGCATTTCCATCTGATTGGAAAACGCGAGGTTGGCCCGTTGCGTGACTTCATCCAGCATGTCGTCCATCATCGTTCCTTTCGAAAATGTTCAGGGCCAGGATTGAGGGGTCAGGGATCCACAAGTTCCGTATCACGCAATCTTATAATAATGTCCCACATTTTTTCCACGTTTTCCGATGCGCCCGTGAAATGAATGACCCGGGCCCCGGCGCAATCATCCACACCGCCCGCGGCAACGGCGGTGGCTGTGACATCGGCAAGATGGCGCATGGCCTGAAGTTCGGTGATGACGGTGGCGCTTCCTGCCATGATGGGGATCAAACCGGTTTCGTTGCCCATGACATGGTCGATTTTTCCCTGTCCCAAAAGACCCAGGGACTTCGGGACCGAGGGAATGAGCTTTTCGAGGGTGACCGGGAGGATCAGATGGCCACCACGGGCCGCAAGAATTGGCAGGGCAACGCCGATGCTGCCACCCATGGGAGAACCCAATAGAATGGCGGCATTTCCTTCGTGATCGATGGCGTTGGCTCCCTTGATGTAAATATCTCCAGGGCCAAATTTTTCCAGAAGCCGGGCCGGCCAGCCCCGGGTAACCTGTCCCTCATCGAACAAATAGGGACCGGGACCACGGATTGGTTGGGGTGTTTCACCAAGGTTGCCGTGACGGATTTGACCGACGGCAAAACTGTCCCGCCCGGGATCCTCGCCGAGAAGATGATGAACGACATGTCGGGTCGTGGTTCCCCCGACGACGACCATGTGGCCGCTCCGGGTTCGTTGTCGCACCGCATCCATGGACGCGATGCATAATCCGATCAATGCCCTGGCCTCGCCGGGACGCAGGACAACCAGGGCGCTTCCGTTCTTCGGGGACATGGTTCGAGGCTCCTCCCTCGGGGGTGCAAACAAGCGGATTCATGGAATGGGCGCAATGGACCTTCGACGCCAAAGGCGCACCGTTCAATGAGGATCCTGCCCTTTTTTCACGAGCAATTCCTGAAGCTCCCGGGATGCCAGCAGCGCCCCGGCCACCCGGTCGGCCATCGCAACGTTGCCGGCGTCCGTGAAATGGATCGCATCGTTGAAATGTTGCGCATCTCCGGGGATCCGATCCTCCCCGCCGATCAACAGGCTTCCCGTCGTTTTGGCGGTTTCGGCGATGACCCGATTGTACATTTCAAATCCTTGCAGCAGCAGGTCGGGCGTCATGAATGGCATGTAATAGAGCGATGACGCGGCTGCCTTCAGGTTTTCCCGATCATCGTGTCCCCGCCGCATTTGCTGGGACCAGGTGACAAGGGCAACCATCCCACCCAGATGTTGCGCCTCGCGGACCAGCGCGACCAGGTTGCCGCCAAACTCGGCGCCAAAGGTTTCCGGAAGGCGGTCCAGGTGACGCTGCTTGTCCTGCATTTCCCTTTGGATCCGCAGCAGACGGAAATTTTTTTCCATGAGAAACCAGAACAACGAATACTTCCCAAGGAAATCGGTCTCTTCCTCCTTGCGATACAGACCCGCGGCAATGGCCAGTTGTCGCGCTTCCCAGGACATGTCATTGCTGGCATGGTAGATGACGAACAGATCCGGTTGCAGTCCCGCAAGACGCAGGCGGAGATCCTTCAGCGAGACAGGGACGGCGATTCCAGGGACTCCGGCGTTGACATAATCCATCCGGACATGAGGATGGGCCTCCTGAAGGCGTTTCCAGACCAGGTGCGGCCATACCTTGTCGTTGCCGCTGGCTTCGGCGCAATAGGTCGTGGACCCGCCGAGAAACGCCAAGCGCAAGGTATTCGTCGGTTTGGGAACGGCGATTTCCGGTCCGCGAAAACCCAACGAATTGATCCGGGTCGTTCTGGATTCATAATTGGCCACGGGCAGGCGCAGCCCTGTTTTCCGATCATCGTGATAGGCCTTCTCCAGGGTTTCGGATGCCCCGTAAAGCCACCATTGCCGCACCCGTACCACCCCCTCGACCAGGAGAAGAGAGAACAGCGTGATGCCCAGGTAGAGAAGGCCCGTGCGCCAGGCCGCCCCCTTCCTGGCAAAGGTTTGTTTCGTTCGTGACGGGAGGTCCGTGGTCATGGCGACTCAGAAGATGATGAACAAAGCCAGGCCGAGAATCACCCGGTAAACGACAAAGATGGTCATGGATCGACTGCGTATCCAATACAGCAACCAATGGATCACCAGAAAAGCCGAAATGCCGGAGGTGAAAAATCCTATGGCCATCGGCAGCCACTCGGCAAGGGAATGGGACTGCCGTACCCATTCGATCAATTCAAGCCCTCCCGCCAGAACGCTGACGGGGATGGCCAGAAGAAAGGAGAAACGGGCCGCCGATTCCCGGTTTAGATTCATCATCAATCCCGCCGTCATGGTGATGCCCGACCGGGAGGTCCCTGGAATCAGCGCCAGGGCCTGGGCGCAACCGACCAGCAGGGCATCCCCGATCCCGATCGATTCCAGGGTGCGGGCTTGTTTTCCCCTTTGGTCGGCGTACCACAAAAGCAGGCCGAACAGGATGGAGGTCGTGGCGATGATCAGTGGATTGCGGGCGGCGGTTTCCACCTGGTCCTTGAAGGTCAGACCCGCCAGTCCGACGGGAATGGTACCGATGCCCAGCCACCACGCGAGCCTGCCTTCGGGATGGGCGTGCCAGCCGCCGCGGCGCAGCGTGGCAAAAAAGGATGTGACGAGTCGATAAACCTCCTTGTGAAAATAGCCGACCAGCGCCACGAGAGAACCGGTATTGACCGCGACATCGAAGCTCAGTCCCTGGTCGGGCCAGGCGAGAAGACGGGGCAGCAGTATCAAATGTCCCGATGAGCTGATGGGGAGAAATTCGGTGACCCCTTGCACGATTCCCAATACCAAGGCATGAAACCAGTCCATGATTATCTTTCATACGATAAAGAGAAATGACGACCTGTAACGATGCATACTTATCGCAAGTGAAGGCAAACCTTGTCAACGGCGTCGAGGGAAAATATTTCTGTCCCAGGCGTAACCGCTCAGCCCCCGTCATTCCAAGCGAAAGCGGGGATCCAGGATTTGCGGGGCCTTCCTGGATCCTCGCGTTCGTTTGGGATGACGTTTGTCAAAGGAGGGGTGAACGGTTACTTCCAGGCAATCATGGATCGGAACATGGACCGGACCGGTGGGCTGAACAAGCGGAGGAAGGTCGGTAATACCTCAGATCGATCCTTGGTTCGCGGTGTCGGGAAGGTTGGTTTGTTCCTCGGACTCCAATTGAAAAACACCCAAAGCCTCTTCGACACGATGGGCCATGGCGCTCAGTTGGGAGGAAACAGTCGTGATCTGATTGGAGGTTTCGGCATTTTCCCGTACCGCCTGGTCAAGGCGATCCAAGGCCGATGAAATCTTCCTGGCGCCTTCACCTTGGGCATTGGAAAGATGGTCGATGTTGGCGACCAGTTGGGCGGTATGGAGAATTTTTGGAACAAGGGTGTTCAATCGTGCGCTGGCCTTCTCCGAAACCGACCTGCTTTCTTCGGTCAAACGGCCAATCTCACGGGCCGAGGCATCACTGTGTTCCGCAAGTTTCCGGACCTCCGCGGCGACAACCGCAAATCCCTTGCCATGTTCACCGGCCCGGGCCGCCTCGATGGATGCGTTGAGGGCAAGAAGATTGGTCTGACGGGCGATGGCTTTGATCACCTCGGTCCGTTCACCAATCCGCCCCATCACGGCGACTGCCTCCATGACCGCCTGTCCTGTTTGTTGGGCCTCCTCCGCAACCTCCCGGGCGATCTTTTCGGTGGTGCGTGAATGATCGGCGCTCTTCCAGATCAGTTCCATGATCACTTTCATGAATCGGGCAACCTCATTGGTGACCGTCGCACTTCGGGATGTCTGTTCCTCTACCTGCTTTCTGGTGGTGGCGAAACGTTCGAGACTTTCGGAGATGGTGGCGAATTGCCGGCGCACCAGAAGCAGCGTCGCTTCCAATCCATGGGCCATGTCGTTGACGTGCCGGGCAATGTTGGAGACCTCGTCTTGATTGTCGGAATTCAAAGGGACCCTTCGTGTCAGATTCCCGGCGGCTATGACCGAAATGATTTCCTGGGTTCGGTTCAGGGGAACTGTGACCGACCGTCGTAACAACCACCATAAAATGAGTAGAAATGTGACCGTCGAGATCCCGGCGGTTGCCAAGGCGTTGATCCGCGCCTGGGTGATCCGCTGTTCCAGAGGGGCCAGTGAAATGGTCAAGCTCAGTATTCCCCTGACCTTGTGTCCCGTCCCATGGCAGGACTGGCACTCTTCCTTATTGGGCAGGGGAATGTAGTAGGTCCTCAGCGTGGTTCCGTCGGCGGCAGAGATGGCGCTTTCGGTCACCGGACCCAGATGTTCGATCGCCCGCGCAAAAGGGGCGGGAACTCGTGACGGATCATAATGTGTGTAACCGACCACGCCCGCATCTTCCTCCAGACGTCCGTTTTTCTGGTCATCATAGGGTAGAAATGCCTCCCTGGCGTCCAGGCGCAGAATCTTGAAATCGATCAATCCCTCGATACCACGCATTTCTGCGGCATATCCCCGGGCCATATCCGATTGTCCCGAAAGCATCATCAAGGAGAGGCTCCGATTGACCCCATCGGTCAATCGATGGATCGACTGTTCGTTCTGTTCCAACAGGGCGGACTCCATGTTGTGCAACGATATCCATCCCTGGATGAGCAAACTTGCCATCCCCACCAGGCCGGTGGAAACCATGACCTTGGACGCGACGGATCGATATCGATGGGGCATGATGTTACCCAATAACAGGAATAGTGTTGAGAAAATTGAGTGATGGTGAAACAAATGAATATCAGTTAATCATATAAATTTGGCAAGCATTTTTCAAACATGATTGTATGTAACCGTTCACCTCCCTTTGACAAACGTCATCCCCAGCCACATCGGGGATCCAGGGAGGCCCCGCAAGTCCTGGATTCCCGCTTTCGCTTGGAATGACGGGGTCTGAACGGTTTGTCTATTTCCTGGAAAGGCCGAGGCAGTGAAGATAAAGCGCATCGATCAACGAGAAAATGCGCGCCTGGATTCGAGCCGATGAATCGTCTGTATCTTCACCTGGATTGTGAAGGATATTTTTCAGTTCGGCAAAGGCTTCGACGAACGGTTCCCGTGGCAGGCCGGCATGGGTACAGGTTTCCAGGAGAATCTGCGCCACGTCCCGGTCGAATGCCTCGAAGTGGTGGGTGGGTGCGGGGGGATCGGTTTCAGGTCCGGGTTGTTGTTCGACAGGGGCCGAAAGTTCGAGGATTCGACTTTTGATGCTGCCGACATCGAAGGGGGCGGGACCGATGTCGAGGGTTTGCGCCGCTTCGAGGAGGTGATGGCCGGGGGTGGCGGTCGTGGCGACAAGGTGGGCCATGCGATGGATCATGCCGGTAAGCAGATGAATTTGACGGATGATGGCATCGAGGCGTTGGTGGGCAAGAGTTGTCGTTTCGGTACCACGAAGGGTGGACTCGTGCATCTGGCGGGCGGTTTTGTCCATGGTGCCGCTTTGTTCCACGAGTCGTTTCGCCTCGTTGGAGGCTTCATCGACCGAACGGGCGATTTCGCGGGTATCCTGAACGACCTGTGCGACCGAACGGGTGACATCGAGCGCGGCGTTACCGAGTTCGCCGACCCGGTCGAGCACCGCTCCCGAGGCCTGGGTGACGCCGCCGATCGCCCGGGAGATGTCGTCGAGACGGTCGCTTTGCAGTTTGACGGCGATGGCGATCGTCTGGTTGCCCCGATGGATGCGGTCGATGGAGGTGGTGACGGCGGAAAAGGCCCGACCGTTGTCCCGGGATATGTCCTGGATGTCCTGGATCCGTTCCGAGATCATTTCGGTGGCCTGAGCGGTTTTTTGCGCCAGGACCTTGACCTCGTCGGCGACGACGGAAAAACCGGCCCCGGCGCTGCCGGCGCCAGCGGCTTCGATGGAGGCGTTCAGGGCGAGCATGTTGGTTTGTTCGGCGATGTTGTTGATGACTTCGACCACCTGGCCGATGGAGGTGGCGGAATGCGACAGTCTTTGGGTGACCTCGTTGGCGGTGTCGGCATGGCGGCGGGCCTGTTCCGATTCACGGGCCGTGGCGCCGGACTGGTTGCGGACTTCGGCAAGGCTTTCGGCAAGGTCGGTGATGGCAACGGAGATGGACTGGATGGATCCTTCGACCTGGTCAAGGTTGTCCCGGACCCCGTCGATATGTCCGGTGATTGCCCGGGCGGAGGTTTCCATGGCGTCGATCTGAAGACCGGCCTGGCTGGTGGCGCGGGTGATGTTTTCCAGATTGGCGCCAAGGCCGCCGGTGGCGGTGGTCATTCCCGCCACTTCCTGGTTGGTGATGGTGACCGCCTGCCGGATCGTTTCCATGTCGGCCTCCAGGATCCGGTAGGCGGCGATGGTTTCGACCGCCAGCGTCTGTGAGGCCTGGGCATCCTTTTCCAGGGTTTCCTTGCTTGATTCAAGCGCCTTGACCGATGTTTCCAGGGTGTGGGCGTGCAGATGGATCTTGCCCACGATGTCGGCAAGGTTGGTGATCAGGCGGTCGAATTGCCGGGCCAGGGTTCCGATTTCATCGTTTCTGTCCAGGTTGGTCCTTTGGGTCAGATCGCCCTGCGTCGCGACCGTGGAAATCTGGGCATTCAGATGGATCAGGGGGCGGATCACCAGGCGATGGAGGGCTGTCAGAAGGAGGGCCAGCATGACCATTCCCTGGATCAGGTTGGAAACCAGGGTGCTCCAATAGGCCGCATGACCCTCGTGGCTGATTTCACGAGTGGTTTCCGCGCGAATCAGGATGCCGGGACGACCGTGGAAATCCCGGAGCAGGGCATGGCCGATGCGGCGATCCTCCCCTTCATCCCGCCACAGGGAGGGATTGCCCGCCATGAGGTGTTTGACGATGGGACGCTCCGTCTCGGCAAAATGGCCGTCCCGGTCGGCGGCAAATACCTGAAAAGGAACATGGGTCTGATGGATCAGTTCCTCCACGAGACGTTCGTCCAGTTGTCGTGCCATCATCAGGGTTCCGCGAATGGGTCCGACAAAACCGGTATGCACGATCGGGCGGGCCGCGAGCAGCATGGGACCGGTCGAACTCATGAACAATGCGACATGGGCATCGCTTTCGCTTTTATGGGTGATCAGGCTGCGCAGGGAATCGTCGATGCGCGTGGGAAGATCGGGCCAGGGGACGAATTCCTTTTTTTTCGGATCATAGTATTTTCCCCAGACCAGCGTTCCCTGGAGATCGTAAAAATAGATCAGGTTGGCATGAATTCCCGCAAAGAGTTCCGGGCTCAGGTTGGAGGCGATGAACGCCTGGGTCGGGTTGTGAACGAATTCATAGGCGTCTTCCCAGGCGGCCCAGTCGGTCGCAAGGAGGGAGACGTGATTTCCTTCCCTGTGAATCGCCTCGATGACCCGGTCGAGATTCTTTGCCGCCTCCTTTTGTTCCAGCGAGGTGAATCGCGGCGTGACCACGGTTTCCTGGATCACCATGGTCAGGATGACTTGAAGGGTGATGATCAGGGATACGAGGATGGATAGTCGCCATTGCAAGGACATGATCGAATGACCTCGATGAGGAGTGCGTTTCTCTTCGGATGGATGGCGCGGGTCGATGTGTTCCAGGAATTCTTACGTCGCCGATTTTCTTGTCGAGAATACCCGTTTTCGGATCTCCTTGAACAGTATTTCCATCGTATCGCGGGGAAAGTCGGTCAAGATTTGGGCAATGAGCATCGGGGATGGCGGGACGCCACCGGAAGAGAACAGCGACAGCAGAAATCGTTTGACGAGTCGCTGTCCCAGGGGGGCAAGGAGTGATGGATCGTGGACCTGGTTGTCGCGGAAGGCGGCAAAAAGGGTGAACAGGCCGCTCCATGCCGCGTTGGTTTCATTGGGGATGGGCCAGTCGGTTTGCATGATCTGGCGCATGATGCGAAGGGTCGCGCCATCGCGGTGAAATCCGGGCGACAGGGCGGCCAGACGGCGTTCGATGATCCCCTGGCCAATGTCGGACTGAAGTCGGGCATGGCGGACGCTGACACGGTTTTCATGGCGTCCGAGACGGACCAGGGGGTCTTCCAGGTTCGCGCCCCGCGTCACACGCAACAAACGGCCCCAGAGTTCGAAATCCTGACTGAAACGGAGGGTTTCGTCATAAGGATGGCGCAGGGCGATGGCCCGCTCGAACATGACGGTGGAATGGAAGAACGGATTGACCAGGAGCAGTTGCCAGCATATTTCCTCATGCGTGGCCGGATTGATCTGGCAGGTTTCCGGTGGATCATTTCCCGGATTGACCACCAGGGCTGCGCTCCCCAGAATGCCGATGTCGGGATGGCGATCGAGGAAGGAGCGTTGCCGTTCCAGACGGTCAGGCAAGGCGATGTCGTCGGCATCGAGCCGGGCGATCCAACGTCCCCTGGCCAGGGCGATCCCCTTGTTCAGGGAGCGTGTCAATCCAAGATTGCACTCATTGGTCACCGGGCGGATCCGCGAATCTCGCGCCGCCCAGGCGTTGATGATCCGGCTTGTCGCGTCGGTCGAGGCATCGTCGATGAGGATGAATTCAAAATCGGTCCAGGTTTGCCGGTGTATGCTCGCGATCGCATCCGAAAGAAATGCTTCGCCGTCATGGACGCTCATCAGGACGCTTAAGTCCGGCGCGGGTATCAAGGTTGGCAGCGTCATCTCGCGGTCTTGAACTTCCGTGAATGGGGGGGATGGAAGAGGTTACCGGGAGGGCCGGGACAAAAGTGTACGATAAAGATCGAGTTCCCTGGCGACGATGCTTTCCAGGCTCAGATGTTGCAAGGCGTAGGCTCGGGCATTTTCGCCGAGGCGTGTACGCATCTCCGGATCTTCGAGAAGGGTGGTGACCGCCTGTCGGATCGACGGCGGGGCAAGACCGCACAACAGGCCATTTTCTCCATGGGTGATGACATCGGCAATGGAGGGAATGTCGCTGCCGATGCACGGCAGACCGCAGGAGAGCGCTTCGAGCAATGTTTTTGGATGCCCTTCCCAGAAGGATGGAAGAATGAAGGCCGTGGCGCTGTTGAGCAGCTCGGGGAGTTCGTGATGGGGGCGAATGCCGAAAAAACGGGTCGCGACCTTCCGTGTCTGGCTGGCATTTTCCAACGTTTTCCGTTCGGTGCCGTCGCCGACGATCCAGAGTTCGAGGTCAAGACCTTCCAGTGCCTCGATCAGGGCCAGGGTATTCTTGACCCGTTCAAGTCGTCCGATGAAAATGATCCGGCGTGGATGGGGCGTGCAGGCCGGGTTGGGAAAAAACAGGCGGGTATCGACATAGTTGTGCATGACGCTGATTCGGCCCGGGTCGATGGCGTGATCCGTGACTACCATTCTTTTCATGAATCCGGCGCTGACAATGCCATGGTCGGCCTGAGAAAAAAGGGTCCGTTCCAGGGCTGTCGCCTTTTGGGTCGCTTCCGCGTCGGGACCTTCGCGCCATTTCAGATGATCGGACAGGAGGTAACCGCAGCGGACGATGCATGGCTGTCCCATGCGGCGGGCCAACTTGAGCGCAACTTCTCCGCCGCGGATCTGATTGGTTTTGAAAATGGTCGGCCCCCTGCGACAGGAACGAAGGGCCAGTGGGAGCGTCCTGAGATACCATTTCTTTGCGAGCCGCCAGCGGTTGCAGACAATGCCGATGCCCTCGATACGGTGGGCCAGGTTCAGATCATGGCGATCGCCGTAGGTGACGAACGTCACCCGGCCAAGATGAGGGCGCAGGGAGCGGTAGAGGGCCACTTCCCGGTCGAAAAGTCCTCCCCGTTCCCAGGTCGCCAGGGAAACCCCTTCGGTGAACAGCAATACCAGATGCAGGTGACGCAAATCGGTGATGGATTGGGGCGTGGTCATGGTGGTGCGCCTTGCGGTACCGGATGGGGGAATGTTCAGGGACGGAGGACCTTCCAGCCGGGGATTTCCCATTCGAGAAGTTCGGCGATCATGGTCAGGGCCCAGATCAGGAGGCAACTGCCGTGAATGTCTCCCTCGTCCAGCCCGCTGGAGATGGTCGCCTGATAGTAGCTGGTCTGGGCGATATGGGGTTGATAGGAAAATCCACCATCAGGGTGGTGATGGGTTTGAATGAGATCGATGATCTCCAGGCACCGATCCTGGATTTCCCGGCGGCGATGGTGGGTTGCAAGACCGCAGCGGTGCAGGACGTAGATCCAATCGACGACATGGCAACCTGCCGGTGGTGGGCCTTGCATCAGTGTGGTATCGATCAATCGTTCGGGATGATGGATGGGTTGATCGAGCCAGTCCAGGGCATTGAGGATTTTCATGGCGCCGTTGATCATCTGGCCGCGGGCGGGCGGAGCGGCGGCGCGGAAATAGGCGCCGCTTTCGCGGTGGACGAGGGCATCGAAAAAATGGCGCAGGGCCTGGGCGAGTTCTTCCCGGGGGGATGCGGGGAGAAGGTCGGCCTGGGTCTGGACAAAGACGGCCAGGAGGGCGGCATGGGCTCCGGCGCCCCAGGGGGCGGCCCAGTTCAGACGTTCAAGGTGACGTTGGAGGTCTCGCCTGCTTCGGGGAAAATGGGGAAAGGGACGGAGGGGCCGGAGGCCGATCTGGGCGAGGGTGGCGATGGCCTGTTTGGTTTCGGAGCGGATGGCATCTTCCCGGGGCCTGGGGGTGGGTCTTCCGGTCAAAAAGTGGTGCAGCCGTGTACGCAGTCCGGGGAGGGGGGGCGGGGCGATGCCGGAGAGAAGACCGGGATCGATGAAGGCATCGGTCCAGGAGCCATCCAGGGGATCGCCGGAAGGGTTCTGGAAGGATTGGATGAACGAGGTCCAGGCGTTTTGTTCCCTGGGGAGGCGCCGTTCCCACAGTCCCAGGGAGTAGTGGATCTTGTGGGCGAGGCAACTGAATCCGAGCGCCGCATCCAGGCCGGCGCCGCTGGTCCCGCGGGGGCAGGGTTTGAAACGCCCCGGCGTCCCGGAAACCTTGAGCGTCTCCAGGAATGTGTGCATCTGTTCGCCCAGACCCAGGAGCCAGTCGATTCGGGAAGAGGTGGTGGTCATCGGAGCCGTGGGTAAAGGGGGGTTGACCATGAAGAAGGCAAGATCCGTGACACGATTGCAATCAAGGCTCTTTGCCGCAAGGGACCATTGGTGTTATTCTCCAATATTTTATCGAGAACCTGCAAGGATGTCGCTCCATGTTCGGCAAGATCGTCCGTAAAATCTTTGGTTCACGCAATGATCGCTATCTTCGCTCTTTGCGACCCGTCATCGACCGCATCAACGGCATGGAGGCGGAACTTGTCGCCCTCGATGACGATGGAGTGCGTGCGAAAACGGGGGCTTTCAAGGAGCGGTTGGCGGGGGGGGAAACCCTGGACGATCTGTTGCCGGAGGCCTTTGCGGTGGTACGCGAGGCGAGTCGCCGGACGACGGGAATGCGTCATTTCGATGTGCAGTTGATCGGCGGCATCGTCCTGCATCAGGGCAAAATCTCCGAAATGAAGACCGGGGAGGGAAAAACCCTGGTGGCAACCTTGCCTTTGTATCTCAACGCCCTTTCGGGGCGGGGCGCCCATCTGGTCACGGTCAACGATTATCTTGCCCGCCGCGACTCCGAATGGATGGGGCAGATTTTTCGTTTTCTCGGGATGGAGGTGGGGGTGATCGTCCACGGTCTGGACGACGACGCCCGACGAAAAGCCTACGGAGCGGACATCACCTACGGCACCAACAACGAATTTGGTTTCGATTTCCTGCGCGACAACATGAAGTTCAGCCTGGATGACATGGTGCAGCGCGACCTTAACTTTGCCATCGTCGATGAGGTCGATTCAATCCTGGTGGACGAAGCCCGGACTCCTTTGATCATCTCCGGTCCCACGGAGGACAACACCGACAAATATTACAAGGTGGACCGGTTGATTCCAAGCCTGGTCCGCGAGACCCATTTCAATGTCGATGAAAAAGCCCGGACGGTGGTGTTTTCGGAGGAAGGCAACGAATTGATCGAAACCCTTCTGCGGGAGAACCACCTTCTCAAGGAAGGGGGACTTTATGATGTCGGCAACGTCGAGGTGGTCCACCACGTCAACCAGGCGCTTCGCGCCCATGCCCTGTTCGAACGTGACAAGGATTACATCGTCAAGGATGGGGAGGTGGTCATCATCGATGAATTCACCGGGCGGATGATGCCGGGACGGCGCTATTCCGATGGTCTGCACCAGGCCCTGGAGGCCAAGGAACAGGTTGTCATCCAGAACGAATCGCAGACACTGGCCTCGATCACGTTCCAGAATCTGTTCCGCATGTACGACAAACTGGCCGGCATGACCGGGACCGCCGATACCGAGGCTGCGGAATTCCAGTCGATCTACAACCTTGAGGTGGTGATCATTCCGACCAATCGCAACATGGTCCGGATCGACCATGACGATGTGGTTTATCGCACCTACGAGGAAAAGATCAAGGCGATCATCGAGGAAATCGCCGATTGCCATTCCCGGGGGCAACCGGTTCTGGTGGGGACCATTTCCATCGAAAAATCGGAAGATTTATCGCGCCGTTTGAAGAAGGAGAAGATTCCGCATAATGTATTGAACGCCAAGTATCATGAGCGCGAGGCGTTGATCGTCGCTCAGGCGGGGCGCAAAAACGCCGTGACCATCGCCACCAACATGGCGGGCCGGGGGACCGACATTCAGTTGGGCGGCAATCCCGAGATGCGGATCCGGACCGAAATCGGGACCGATCTCCCCGAGGAACTGGCGGCGGCCCAGGCCGAGGCGATCCGGCGGGAATGCCAGGAGGAGAAGGAGCAGGTATTGCAGGCGGGTGGGTTGCATATTCTGGCCACCGAACGACACGAGGCACGGCGCATCGACAATCAATTGCGCGGGCGGGCGGGGCGTCAGGGGGATCCGGGATCGAGCCGTTTTTATTTATCGCTTCAGGATGACCTGATGCGCATTTTCGGCTCGGAACGGATGGACAACATGCTGGTCAAGCTTGGTCTGGAGGAGGGCGAGGCCATCATCCATCCCTGGATCAACAAGGCCATCGAGTCGGCGCAGAGAAAGGTCGAGGGGCGCAACTTTGACATTCGCAAGAACCTTCTCAAGTTTGACGATGTCATGAATGAACAGAGAAAGGTCATTTACGAGCAGCGGCGCGAATTGATGGAGACGGAGGACATCTCCGGGTTCATCGCCGACGTCCGTCAGGATCTTTTGGATGATCTGATGGCGACCTATATTCCGCAAGAGGCCTATGCCGATCAATGGCAGACCCGTAAGTTTGCCGAGAACGTGTTGCGGCAGTTTGGCGTTTCGGTCGAGGTGGAGGCATGGAAGGACGAGGATGGAGTGACCTCGGAGGTGGTTCGGGAACGGACGTTGAACAAGATCGAGGCGCATCACCGGGAACGCGAAGAGCGCATGGGACCGGGAGTGATGCGTTATCTGGAGAAGACGATCCTGTTGCAGATCCTTGATTATCTCTGGAAGGAACATCTGCTCAACATGGATCATCTCAAGGAAGGGATTCATCTTCGGGGCTATGCCCAGAAGGATCCGTTGAACGAATACAAACGCGAGGCGTTTGGTTTGTTTGACGGGTTATTGTCACGGATCAAGTCGGAGGCAGTCGAGGTGTTGTCACGGGTCGAGGTGCGCGAGCCTGACGAGATGCAACGCCTCGAAGCGCAACGGGCCCAGGCCCGGGAACGGGAGATGCGATTGAATCATCCCGAAACCGGGGCGATGACCGAGGGCCAGGGAATGGGAGACGAGAAAAATTCCGGCGTGCCGTTTCGTCGGGATGGCGACAAGGTCGGTCGCAATCAGCCCTGTCCTTGTGGCAGTGGCAAGAAGTTCAAGCATTGTCACGGGAGTCTGACGTCGTAACCCATCAGGTTCCATGAAAGCGAAAAGGGGTCCGGGGACAATTCTCCGCGACCCCTTTTCTTTTTCGACGGTCTTTTACCGAGCAATGATTTTGGATGTGGCTGGCGGACCAGGATTCGAACCTGGACTGGAGGAGCCAGAATCCTCTGTCCTACCGTTAGACGATCCGCCAATTTCAAGTCGCTCCTTGTACCCGAACTGGAGGGGTTTGTCAATGGGCTGTTACCGAATCCTATCGGCAACAGGAGAAAAAAGTATGTACCGTGGTTGACGCGGTGGTGCGAATGTTCAAGGTCCAGGTTGCATTATTTTCGATCTCGTGGGACAAAGGGAGCGTTTCCGGAAAGGAAGCAGTGTCGAGGCTGTCGAACATGAAACCCATCCGAGGGATGCCATGCGTGGAACAATGATCCGTTGGGCGGTGGTGTTGGTGTTGGTATCGATTCCGGTGATGGGGTCGGAGAATGCGACAGGGCCGTCGGTGGCCAAGGCGGAAGGCGTGGTGGCAGGACATGGGGGAGAATCGTTCGTTCCGTTGCGGGAACTGTTGGAACGGACCTTGAGGGACAATCCCCGGATTCGCGATGCCCGGGATCGATTGCGGGCGGCGGAAACGTTGATGCCGCAGGCAAAATCGCAGCTTCTTCCCAGCGTTGCCATCGAGTGGGACAATACCCTTTCTTCCAGTCGGTGGCAGGGTGGTTCCAGTCAGTCCGATCCGACCTCGGCCACGCTTTCGGTATCGCAGCCGTTGTTCGATCTTGAAACGATGCGCGATTTTCGCCGGATGGTCCCTTACGTCAAGGCGGCGGCAATGGACCTGGAGGCGGTGCGGCAGAAGGTTTTTCTGGAATTTCTTGAATTGGCCACCGCCTTGATCCAGGAACAGGAGGTCGCAGCACTGTCGGAGAAAAATCATACGCTGACCCAGGCGCATTTGGATGCGACCAGGATACGGTTCGAGGCGGGAGAATTGACCCGGACCGATGTCAGTCAGAGTCTGGCGCGTGTCTATGCCGCAAAGGCGGGATGGATCGCCGCCAAGGCCAATGTCGCGGCCCGGCAGGCAGGGTTGTCGGAATTGGTTTCCGGAACGATTCCGGAACCCTTGGAACTGCCGCCGATTCGACTGGAACTGCTGCGGAACTCCTGGGCCGAGCTGGAACTCCTGTTGGAAAAGCGGCCCGACCTCGAAGCGGAACGGCAGCGGGTCGAAGTGGAACGGATGAATGTCGAAGCGCGTCGGGCGGGCTACCTGCCCACTGCCAGTCTGGATTCGACCGGGGCCCGGACCTGGGATCCTTCCTCGGGTGTGGCGGGACCGGAGAATGATCTGTCGGTCACGGTGAAGGTTTCATGGCCCTTGTATTCGGGGGGGTTGACCGGGGCACAGATTGATGAGGCGATTGCCAACAGGGATGCGCGACAGTCGAATCTGGAGCGATTGCGTTTGAGTGCCCAGCGTGAATTGAAGGTGGCGCTCCTGGATCATGAAAAATTCGCGGCGGAGGATCAGGCCAATGAGGTTCGGGTGACCGCAGCCAGGGATGCGTTGGATGGTGTCACCAGGGAACACCAGGTCGGTACGCGAACCTCCCTGGATCTGCTCGATGCCCAGAATGAATTCTTCAGCGCCGAAACCGAGAAGGTCAAGAGCCGACATGGTGTCAATCTGGCGCGATTTCGCATCCTGGGCATTCTGGGGATGCTCTCCTGGGAGGCGTTGGCTTCACGATCCGGACACGAATGATGGGCATAATTATTGAAAGAAAAAAGGGGTCTGGGGGATTGCCCCCAGGGTTTTGCTTTTGAATTTGCTCTTGATAAATAAAGTTAAAAACAAGTTCAAAAGCGAGGGATGAGGCTTTTTTTTAAATTTAAAAACAAAACCCTGGGGGCAATCCCCCAGACCCCTTTTTTTCTTTCAATAATTTTAATCTAATGGCGTTTGGGAACGGCCTCCTTCACCCCGCTGCCACGCATGGAACCGGGCGACCCAGGCCAGGAGACGTTTGGGCTGATGGTTCTTTTTCCAGACTCCGGCGGCAAATTTGTTGGCCTCGGAAAAGGTTGGATAACTATGGATGGTTGACAGAATCCGATTCATCCCCAGGCCGTGACGCATGGCAAGAACAAATTCGGCGATCATCTCCGCGGCGTGGCGACCGACGATGGTGACTCCAAGAATTTTGTCCTTTCCTGGAACCGTCAATACCTTGACCCAGCCGAGGACATCTTCGTCGGCAATGGCCCGGTCCAGGTCATCGAGGGGATAGGTGGTCGTTTCGAAAGGGATTCCTCGTCCTTTGGCTTCCTGTTCGTTCAACCCGACCGCGGCGACTTCCGGGTCGGTGAAGGTGGCATGCGGAATGACCGAATAGTCGGTCCTGAACTTTTTCAAACTGCCAAACAGGGCATTGACCACCGCATACCACGCCTGATGGGCGGCGACATGGGTATAGGCGAGGGGACCGGCGACATCTCCCGCGGTCCACAGGGTGGGAATATTGGTCTGTTGCAGGCCGTTGGTCCACAGGGTTCCGTCCTCGTTCAATTCAACCCCCAACGCCTCCAATCCGAATCCCGAGACATTCGCCTTGCCGCCGATGGCGATCAGGAGTTGGTCGAAGGGAATGCGCAGGGAGGTCCCTTGGCGCCGGGCCAGCAGGTGTTTTTCTCCCTGTTCCACCGCGAATCCGAGCATGTCCAGATCGGTCCGGAGAACAATCCCTTCGCGCAGGAACTGTTCGCCGATGAGGGTCGAAATTTCCGGGTCTTCCTTCTTGAGCAGCCTCGAACCGCGCAGGGCGAGGGTAACCTGGGACCCGAGCCTCTGAAACGTCTGTGCCAGTTCACACGCCACGGGTCCCCCGCCGAGAATCAACAGACGACGGGGGCATTCGCGCAGGTTCCAAATGGTGTCGGTGGTCAGGTATCCGGTGGTTTCGATTCCGGGAAGATCGGGAATCTTCGGGGTGCGACCCGTGGCGATGATGATGTTGCGGGAGGTCAGGGTTCTGCCGTTGACGGTGACGCTGTAGGGAGAAACAATGCGCGCCTCGCCCAGAATACATTCCACCCCCATGGCGGTGTAGCGTTCCACCGAATCGTGGGGGGCGATCTTGCGGATCACCTGTTGTACCCGTTCCATGAGGGTGGCAAATTCAAAATCGATGTCTCCCGTGCGGCATCCGAGCGCTGCGGCATGACGGGTTTCGTGAATCAGTCTGGCCGAACGGATGAGCGCCTTGGAGGGGACGCAACCGGTATTCAGGCATTCGCCGCCCATGCGGTGTTTTTCGATCAGGGTGACCTTGGCGCGAACGGCGGCGGCGATGTAGGCGCTGACCAGACCGGCGGCCCCGCCGCCGATGACGATCAGGTTGCGGTCGAAGCGTTGTGGACGGGGTGCGCCCGCAAGGGAACGACGGCGTTGCCGGAACGCACGACCAGGACCCAGGGTAAAAAAAAGGATGATTGCTCCGGTGAGGATCGTTGCCAGAACGATTTCTTGGGTCATTTCTTCATTCCTTGAATGGACTGTCCGCGGTTTCCGAATGGGGAGAGCGACCGCCTCTGCCTCGGGTGACGATGGGTTCAGGGATGTCGATTGCGAAGTGGGTGTCGATCCAGTTCGCGGGCGACCTCGGCGACGACGCCATGCCACTCCCGTGGTGTGTGTTGTCTGAAAAGACGCATTCCCGGATACCAGGGGCTTTCCTTGTGTTGCAGACGCCAGCGCCATTCGGCGCCGGTGTGCAGCAAGGTCCAGGTGGGAACACCCAGGGCACCGGCCAGGTGGACGACGGCGGTGTCGGTGGAGATCAGAAGATCAAGGTTGCCAAGGACCGCCGCGGTTTCGGCAAAATCGATCAGGTCGGTGGAAATGTCTTCGATCCGCCCATCCTTGTCGATAAATCGAAGTTGTTCCGCGGGCGATCCTTTCTGAAGACTGATGAAACGAACGCCATCGATCCGGGTCAGGGGGTAGAGATCCTGGAGGGTGCAGGCGCGATGGCGGTTGGCGGTGGCCTGGGGATTGCCCGACCAATTGATCCCCACCCTCAATCCCGTTGCCGTGGAGAGGCGCGCATGCCAATGGGCGAGGCGGGAGGGGTCGGCCTTGAGGTAGGGAAGATCAGCCGGAATGTCCTGGGTTGTCCGGGTGAAAAAACCGGGAAGACTCATGATGGGCAGGTGCCAATCGTAGTCGAAGGGGGGAGGTTCATCATCGTCGGGAAGCCGGGCATGGAGTTTGTCGGCGATCCGGCTCGTGGAAAACAACGAGTAAAGTTCCGGTTTGCATTCAAAATGGACCTGGGCTCCCTGTTCCCGAAGCCGTGCAAGGTAGCGGCTGGCCATGATGGCGTCGCCAAATCCCTGTTCGGTGTAGATGTAGATGCTCTGTCCCTGGAGGGGTTCTCCCTGCCACCGGGGCTTGGGGCAGATTCTTGGTGAAAGGTTGTCCAGGCGCCAGCGCCATTCGTATTCCTCCCATCCTTCGGTGAACCGTTCGAGCATCAGGAGCGAAAATGCCCGGGCCATATGGGTCTGCGGCGCCTCGGGATTGCAGTGTAACGCCCGGTCGAGAAAAGGGAGGGCCTCTTCATGGTGACCTTCCTCCTGGCAGAGGATGGCCAGATTGTAATGGGCCGTGGCATGATCGGGGTTGCAGGTGACTGCCCTCGTGAAACATTCCCGGGCTTCCGCGGTCAAACCCTCGGAAAAATGAATGTTGCCCAGATTAAGGTGGACCTCGCAAAAATCGGGTTTCAACAGGAGCGCCGTGGCGAAGGATTCCTTGGCCGGTTGCAAACGGTTCTGACCGAGAAGAATGCTTCCCAGATGAAAATGATAATAGGGGTGGTTGGGGTATTGGGCGATGGCCTGCCGGATCAGGGTGACGGCGAGGGTATCACGACCGGCGGCGTTGGCGACCATGCCGAGAATGTAGAGCGCCTGATGATTTTTGGGGTCGATTCCATAAACCCGATTGGCGCAGGCGCCCGCCTTGGCCAAGTTTCCCTGGGCGTAGGCTTCGCTGGCCTGATGGAGCCATTCCTGGATGTGATGTTCGTTCATGGACGTTCCTTGAGGTCACGGGCCAGGCGAGCCACCGGTTCTTCCCAATGATTGGGGCGGGTTTGGCGGTAGAGTCGGGAGGTGGGGTACCAGGGGGATGAGGTTCGATCCATGCTCCAGCGCCAGTCGGGGGCCAGGGGCAGGAGGACCCGGACCGGTTTTCCCAGAGCCCCCGCCAGATGGGCGGCGGCGGTATCGATGGTGATGATCAGATCGAGCCGGTCCATGAGGGCGGCGGTATCGGCGAAATCGTGCAGCTCCTTGCCAAAATCAAGGACCGTCCTGTCCGGGGGAAGGTCGAAGCACACTTCGGTTGGCGACTCTTTTTGCAGGCTGACGAAGAGAAGGTTGTCCTGTTCCTGGAACAGTGGCGTCAATGCGGCGGCGGGGAGCGAACGGCGCCGCAGGGGGTCGTTGGCATGCAGCGGTTTCCCCGCCCAGACAAGCCCGATCCGGAAGCGGTTTGGCGGGAGGCGTCGTTCCCAGGCCATGGCCCGTTCCCGGTTTGCTTCAAGGTAGGGGATTGGGCCTGAGATGGTGTCGGGGGTGGGGGCGAAAAAGCGTCCCAGGCTCATCATGGGGATGAAAAAATCAAATTTCTCATCCCGACGGACAGTCGATTGCACCCGACCCAATCCCTGTTGCTCCTGGAACAGGGATTCGAGGGGGGCGGGGACCGCCAGCAGCGTTTGCCCTCCCAGGGCGTGCAGGTTGGGGATGAAACGGACAAATTGAATGGCGTCGCCATAACCCTGTTCCGCCAGGACCAGAATTTTTTTGCCACTCAGGGATTCGCCGTTCCATGGTGGCGTTCCGGGGGGCGGTTCGAGCGGCAGGGGATGTCCCTGGGGCAGGCGGAAACGCCACTCGAATTCGGCAAATCCCCGGGTGTAGGCCCCGGCGAGGAGCAAGGTCAGGGCCAGGTTGACGTGGCCAAGAGCGTTGTCGGGATCAAGTTCCAGGGCGCGTTCGAAACAGGCCTGCGCCGCCGGAAAATCTCCCATCGCCTTGCGGCACAGCCCAAGGTTGACCCAGGCGGAGGAAAATTCCGGGTCCAGATCGATGGCTCGGGAAAAGGAGGCAATGGCCCGTTCCATGATCCCCTGGTCCATGCACAGGTCGCCCAGAAGAAAATGGAGTTCGGCGTGATCGGGTTGCAGGGCGATGGCGTCTTTGATGCGCGCTTCGGCGACCTGGGGTTTTCCTTTTTTCTTCAGCAGCAGGGCCAGGGAGCGCAAAGGTTCGACCTGACCCGGTTCGAGGGCGATGGCGCGGCTGACGTGATGCAACGCCCGGTTGGTGTCGCCGCTCCGATCGAGCGCCAGCCCGTAAAGATGATGCAGGCGTGGATGGCCCGGAAATTGCTCTAAAAGTTGAAATAATGGTTGCAATAATGGCGTGATGTCCTGGGCGACCAGGGGTTCCCGAGGGTCCTGCAACAGTCGGGCGGTCTTCTGAATCATTGCCTGAACGGGATCGGACGGATCTGAAGTCATGGTGTGTTTTCAACGTGCCTCTGGTTGTGCTACCCCATGGCACCGAGGATAGGCCCGCGCCAAAGAAAAGATCAAGACCTTACTTTCCTTAAGTCGAAGGCTGCCACTCATGAGCAACGCTTCCGTCCCCTTTGGTACCATCCTCACCAATCCGTTCGGTGAATGTTATTTTCCGGCGATCAATGGGGAAACTTTTTCCAGGATTGGCGCGGAAAATTATTTCCAGCGTCATTTTGGCGGGATGGTCGAGCGCAAGGATTCCCTGAATCTGATTCCGGGGACCGATGGCGGCCTTCTGGTCAATTGGATCGCCAAGAAAAAAACCGGGGAGGGGAGCCGGTTTCTGTTTATCGAGTATCCGGAGCTTTTGCAACGGTTGTACGACGAGGGGTTGTTGTCGCGGGATCTTCCCGAGCATGTGGTGGTCGCCACTCCCGAGGAATGGCTGGGGAAGGCGGAGGAATTGTCGCTCAAGGATTATTTTTATATCGGCAATGTCCATCCCTGGCGTTCCATGGCGGTGCTCGATGGCTTTCATGAAGGGTATGTCAAACTCTGGAACGACTTTGACGAACGCCTGGGGCAGTTTCAGATTGCGGTCGGGCAGGAGATCGGGACCCGTATTTTCATGCTCAAGTGTCTGGAGAATTTGGCGGAGAACCGGACTCCGGTACATGTTCTGGACGGGGTGTTTGCCGGGCGGACGGCGGTTCTTTTGGGGGGGGGCCCGAGTCTGGATGAAAGTTTCGCCTGGGTCCGCGAAAACCGGGAGCGTCTGGTGGTGATGGCAGTGGCGCGGATTGCCACGCAACTGGCCCGCGAGGGGATCGTTCCCGACCTGTTTTTTGCCATCGATCCGCACGACATCATCTTTCATCAGAGCAAGCAGGTGCTTGAATTTCACGAGCGAAGCCTGATGGTCAACATGTACCATCTCAATCCCCGGTTGATGGGGCTGTGGCGTGGCCAGAGCCTGTACATGGGGACACTCTTTCCGTGGCTGACGCCACACAATCCCCCGTCGCGACTTTATCCGGGAATCACGGTCAGTCATCAGGCGTTGGGAACGGCGGTCGAGATGGGGTTTTCGCGGATCATCCTGGCGGGTCTGGATCTGTGCTTCAGTCGGGAGGGGTTCACCCATGCCCGTGGCAGCGTGGAGATGGCGACGGGGCCGTATGTCCATCGTTCGGAATTGTGGGTCGAGACCAACGGCGGCTGGCGTGCCGAGACCAGCAGCGATTTTTTCAATGCCATTCCGGCGCTGCAATCGCTGGCCGAATATGCCCAATCCAAGGACTGCGTGGTGATCAATCCGGCGGCGGCGGCGGCAAAAATCGAGGGGGTGGCGTTTCGATCATGGGATGAACTGGTGTGTCCCGAGGTCGAGCGCAGCGCCTGGGACATCCTCCAGGACCTTCTGCCCCGCGAAACGCCGGAGACCCGGATCGAACATTATGAACGGGTCGAAACGGAATTGCTGCGGATTCGCGAGGAGGTTCGCGCCGTTCGCAAGTTGACCGCGGAGGCGATCGACTGCAACGACCGACTGTTCGGACGAAGGGGCAAGCCACCCGATTTCAAGTTCAAGAAGCGGATGGATGAGATTGAAGGTATTCTCGACGAGGACTACAAGGAGGTGTCCCGTCTGGTGAAAAAATGGAGTGTCGGTGACCTGCTCAAGCTGAGCCGTCCCGACAAGAGTCGTGCCTGGAGCGACGAGGAGGTCGAAACCACGGGACGTCGTTATTATGAGGTCTATCGCGACAGTGCCACCAATCTGTTGAAAACCATCGATGACAACCGGGCGCGCGTGCAGATGCGCATCGAGGAGGATCGGCCCGCTGCCAACATCAAACGTCTTTTAGACCAGTATGAAAAGGATGGTCAGGAGGGGCGGGTAGCGATTTTCCTTGCCCGCAGGGGTGAGACCATCGCCGACCACCCCGAGCGGATTCGGAAACGGATGGAAGCGTTTTTGGCTGCGCACGAAGCGCTCATGCGTCAGACCGAACACGATTACAAGGAGCATTGCAAAAACCGTCTTGCCGCACCCCGGGCCATCCGCTCCAAGGTGATGGCCATGTTTCAGAACAATGAGATGGAACGGTTGCAACAGTTTATGGAGGGGATCGGCAAGGGGGAGATGGAGGAGAAGGGGCAGTTCCTCCATCTGATCCGGGGGTTGTTGGCCGAGAAGCGGGGCGCCTATGAGGAAGCCATGAAGGAATATCGGCAAATCACCTTCGAGTCGCTTGTCCTGGAGGGGTGGCAGCGGCAATTGACCATTCATCTGCGGCAGAGAGAATTGGTCAGCGCCTGCGCCGTGGCCAAACGTCTGGCGGAAAACTCGCTGATTCATTTTCCTTTTTACGCCGACCTGCTGCGTTTGACCGGCGACAGGACGCGGGCGCTGGGTGTCTATCGCGATTACAACAAGGTGGTACGGGGTGATTTTGTCACGCTGATCAAGATGGGGCAGTTGTTGCTGGAGGAGGGCGATTGGCAGGGGGTCCAGGCGTGTTGCCGGACGATCCTCGACAAGGACGAGGGGCATGCCGGGGCGCGCATGCTCCTGGAACAGGTGGAACGGATGACGGGGGGGACGACGGAATGATCGGGCATGACGCACTCATGAGGCGCATTCTGGGGCGCGACCGGGGTTTGTTTCAGGATGATCATGATTCCTGCCAGGCGTTGCTTGAAGAAAAGGTGGGGGGGGCCAGGATTCTGGTGGTGGGGGCGGCGGGATCGATCGGGTCTTTCTTTGTCAAACAGTTGATGCGACTGAGGCCCCGGGGGGTTTGCCTGATCGATCCCAGCGAGAACAATCTGGTGGAGTTGGTGCGCGACCTGCGATCTTCCGAAACCTTCATTCCGCGCGATTTTTCGACCCGCTCCATTGCCCTGGGGACGATAATGTTCGACCGGTTTATGGCCCAGGCGGGACGCTTCGATGTCGTGGTCAACTTTGCCGCCCTCAAGCATGTCCGTTCCGAGCGCGATCCGTTCAGCACCATGCGGATGATCAAGACCAACATTCTTGATCTGGCGCACTGGCTGGATCGCCTGGAACAGGATCCGCCGCGCCATTTTTTTTCGGTCTCCTCCGACAAGGCGGTCCGCCCGGCCAGTTTGATGGGGGCGTCGAAGGCGATAATGGAACAGGTGATGTTTCTTCCCGCGCGTGGCTTTACCTGTTCGAGCGCCCGTTTTGCCAATGTGGCCTTTTCCGATGGCAGTCTGCTGCATGGATTTTTGCGGCGCCTGGAAAAAGGACAACCCTTGTCGGCCCCCAACGACATCGAACGCTATTTTATTTCCCATGAGGAGGCGGGGCAGTTGTGTCTTCTGTCCTGTTTTCTGGGGCAGCATCGGGATATTTTCGTCCCGAGGCTGGATCCGGGGATCGATTTGAAAACATTTTCCGAGATTGCCGTTCTGCTGTTGCGGGAGCGGGGCTTGGAACCTTATTCATGTCCCGACGAACAGTCTGCCCGAGCCTTTGCCCGGACGCGGCGCGCCGATGATCGGCGCTGGCCTTGTTGTTTTTCTCCCAGCGACACCTCCGGGGAAAAACCGTTCGAGGAATTCTTCGATGATTCTGAACCCCGCGACGCTTCCCTGTTCGAACAAATCATCGTCGTCAAGGGCCAACCCCTCCCCGAGGGGCGGGTGCGGGAAGCCTTGGATGGATTGACGGAAGTGATGAACTCCCAGGATTGGACGACCGAACGCATGGCGCAGCGGTTGGTGGTGGCGGTTCCGGGGCTGCGGCATTTGGCGACGGGGAAAAATCTTGACGAAAAAATGTGACGCAACAGCATCTGGTTCGCCGAGGCACCACGGCAGACTTTGGTCACGGCGCGACAAAAGAAATTCAGGATCAGGACTTCACAGCCCGTTCGATGGCTTCGGCAACGAACTGATTGAGGTTCTTGCCAAGGGCCTCGGCCACCGAGATGGCCCGGGCGTGTAGTTCCGGCGGAATCCTTGCCATGATTTTGCCGGAGAAGGGCTTGTCAGGACTTTCGCCTCTGGCCGAGCAGGTTTCCAGATAGAAATCGATGGCCTCTCGAAATGCCTGTCGCACTTCGGAAACGGACTCACCGTGGAAGGTGATGATCGATTTGATGCCCGCGACCCGACCAACGAAGCATTCATCCTCGTCGCTGTATTCGATCCGGGCGGCATAGCCCTTGTGCATCATGGGGGTCATGGCCTGACTCCAATTCGTTCCAGAAAGTCGCGGGTTGCGCGAACTTGATAGGGCTTGGCTTCCTTGCCCGGATGTGGACGATGAAAGTCGGCGCGTTCGCCATGCAGCTTGAATCCGACCCGTGAACCTCTGCCTTCGATCACCTCGGCCCCGAGCGCCACGAACAACGCCTCAATCCTGTTCCATGCGAGCGATGCGGGAACCGGAAGCGAGAAGATGGTCTCAAGGGTCTTGCGATGTCTGCTGTTCATCAATGAATGCGAGCATTCTTTGCCGGCATATCAAGAGCACGCGCGGCGCTCTTCGTGAGCAGCACTTCGAAGCGCATGGGGGTCATGCCGTGCGTAACCGGTGGACCACCTCCATGGCGGGCATCACTTCACCCTGTTCGATCTCCCTCTGCCCCATTGCCAGGAGCTTGAGCAGAGCCAGTGTCTCCTGGGTTTGCTCATAGGTTCCGATGTCCTGCAATACCGCCTTGGCTTCGCCATGGAGCGTGATGATCACGGGATCGGCCCCTTCCGCCAAGTGGCGAATGACTTCGGGGGCGTGGGCTTTCAAGTAGCTGATGGGTTTGATTTGTTCGGACATTTTCATGATCGGCTCTCCTTTCAGACCAAAATAAGATCTTTTTTTGGTTTGGTCAAGCGATACGCTTTTTTATTCATGGTACGTTACATTTGACAATGTCAGACGATTTGTCAATCAAGGTGACAAAAAGATGTCATTCAAGGGGAAATGTGTCCGTTTGAACGGATATGATGTCACTCTTGCAAGCCAATTTGGCCGTCATTTGTCATTCTTGCCCGGACAAATGTGTCATTGTCACTGACTCAACCTTGACACAATGACACATTTGTCCAGTGGTTTGACAATCAGGCCATGCCGGATGGAGATTCAGGGTGGAAAAAACCATTTTAAACCGCAACCATCACGGGACACGTAGTTTTCGGGCTTCAAATGTGGCATGATCGGCATGTAACTTTCCTTAATTT